>JBHLQS010000012.1:0-32021 GCA_048883405.1 Candidatus Thorarchaeota archaeon | reverse complement strand
AGGGGTGTGGAAAAAGCTACAGAATCTCGGAATTATCTCAAGGATGTGTATCTTGTAGAGAGGATATGCGGAATCTGTAATAGTTGTCACAGTACAACCTTCTGTCAAGTGGTTGAAACAATTCTCGATACAGAGGTTCCAGCAAGAGGAAAATACCTGCGGACTATAGTCTTGGAGCTGAATAGAATTCAAAGTCATTTGCTCCTTATTGGCCATACAGGACACGAAATTGGCTATGATACACTATTTCAGTACATCTGGAGAGATCGAGAAACTGTAATGGACCTCATTGAGCTAATCACCGGGAATCGTGTGATCACCTCCTTCTTGGCTATCGGAGGCGTGCGTCGAGATATCAATGAAGACAAAGTGCCTAGAATCATTGATGGCCTTGGTAAGCTAAGAGAGAGAGCCGTATTCTATCAAGGACTCTTGGATGATGATATGACACTCAAGATGCGCCTGAAAGGTGTCGGAGTCCTACGTCGAGAAGATGCTGTTGCTCTTAGCGCAGTCGGTCCCGTAGCTCGAGCTTCCGGAATCAAGACTGACGTGAGAGCGGAAGCACCATATGCTGCATATGATGAAGTGGGTTACAAACTAATCCATCGAAATGAAGGAGACTCTTGGGCCCGTCTTCGGGTAAGAGCAGATGAGTTGGCGAACAGTATAGATATGGTGGAGTATGCAGTAAGCAACCTACCTGAAGGTGATATAAGAGTCAGAGTTCCAAGAAGGGTTCCAGAAGGCGAAGCAATCAATAGAGTTGAAGCACCAAGAGGAGAATTATTCTATTATCTAAAGAGTAACGGAACACAGTTTCCTGAACGTGTGAAGATTCGGACACCTACTTTCACAAATTTCCAGTCAGTCCCAAAAATAACAGAAGGAGAGAATATTGCTGATTTTCCAGCTGCCTTCTCCAGTCTGGATCCTTGTTTTTCGTGTACTGATAGATGAGAAGGGGATAGGATAGTGGCGATTGATCTAACATTTCTGTTTCGGGTTCTTGTATTCCCAGGATTCACATTTGTAATTCTAATAGCATTGTTCTATGATTGGGTATGTCGAAAACTTGAAGCTAGAATGCAGAATAGAATTGGACCGAACATAGCTGGTCCTGCAGGAATCCTCCAGCCTTTGGCTGATATAGTGAAGCTTTTTGCCAAGGAGCGACTAGTACCTCATGATGTAAGATCTATTGCCTTCACGATTGCACCAATCCTCTCGTTATCCATATTTGTTTTCACCACATTGTTTCTACCTATTGATGGATTCAATGCAGTATCTCAACTGGGATTCGAGGGAGACCTCATTATTGTGCTGGTGGTGATAACACTAGCAAATGTCTTTCTATTTCTTGCAGGATGGGCCTCGACAAATGCATATAGCAAATTAGGAGCGTCCCGCATTCTTATGCAGTTTATGGCTTATGATATTCCTCTCTTTCTTGTTGCACTCACTCCTGCATATCTTGTACAGAGTCTCAACATATCGGTTATCGCGAGTAGTCAATCAATTCCATTTCTATTCCTAATTCCATGGTCCTTTATACTATTCACAGTATTAATTCAGGCGGAACTCGAGAAAGACCCATTCGATATTCCACATGCTGAAACAGAGATAGTTGGAGGATATGAAACAGAATATAGTGGAGCTGGACTTGCATTTCTCAAGCTTTCAAAAGATGTTCAATTGTTCTTGGGATCGGCTTTAGTAGTTGAGCTTTTTCTTGGAGGACCATTCGGACCAATTCTTTGGGGACCAGCGTTTCTTTGGTATTCAATATGGTTCATATTGAAGGTCCTTGTTGTTGTGATAATTGGAGAATATATTGGAAATATCCTTGCACGACTTAGAATTGATCAGGTACTCACAACATCATGGAAGATGATTGTGCCTTTATCGATACTAGCTATTCTAGCCACGCTTATTGTGAATATCTGGCTCTTGATGCCTCTAGGACTGGGAGTGTGATTAAGATACCAAGAACAAAACTATCATCCATATGGAAGGATGTCATTCTTCACATATTTCGCAAACCTGCAACTGAAAAGTATCCGTTCGTGAAACCGGAGATTGTCGATGGATTCCGGGGAAGGCACATTTTCTACATCGACCGATGCAATAGCTGCGGTCGCTGTGAGAGAGAATGTCCTTCAAATGCAATAGAGATGATTGAGGTAGATGAAAAGAAGAGACCTCTGTTCAAATTAGACCGATGTGTATTTTGCTATCAGTGTGCAGAGAGCTGCCCAAAAGATGCCATAGAATTCTCAAAGGACTTTGAACTCGCAAGTGGCGAAAAGTCAGAACTTGTTGTTAGGCCAACACCAATACCACAAGAGGAGGACAGTTAGGTTGATTGTGGAATTCTTGGCTGTTGGACTCATCCTTACAGCGTTTCTCGCAATTAATTTGGATGATTCATTCTACTCGGTTCTCTCACTGGGTAGTGTCTTGATTATCTCTTCTCTACTATATTTGCTCAACAATGCATACTTTGCCGCGATTTTTCAGTTTGCAACCGGAATTGGAACCCTCGCGGTTTTATTGGTCTTAGGTGAAACCCTAGATAGAGAGGGACCACATAGAGAAAAACCAGAGATACCAATTGGTACAATTGTCGCAGCAATACTCCTTTCAATCCCAATCCTCTTCTTCACGATACCTGTCATACAGATAATTCCTGAACCTACAAGTGGAGTTCCATATAATCTATGGGACTTGAGGTCCGTTGATGTGCTGCTTCAAGGTGTTGTCATTCTTGTTCTAACAATTGGAATGGTTATACTATTGAAACCTGAGAAGGAGGGCATATCGTAATGGACTATCTCATCTTGTCTTTGACTTTGTTAGCCATTGGTGTGTACGGTCTAGTAACAAAATACAGCCTTCTAAAAACAATCATTTCGATTGAGATTCTCGCAACAGCAACCACAATGAACTTTGTTCTTCTCGTGGCTGCATCAGGTGTAGTTCTTGGAGAAACGTTCCTGATTCTAGCATTCTCCACCGATATATGCGTGTCCTCAATAGTCGCAGCTCTCCTCGTGATCGTTTCTCGCAGGTATGGAACAACCGACATCCGTGAGCTGGCTAGACTAATAGAGAATAAGGACACAGAAAATGACCAGCAATCGAGTTCGGAGGGAGATTAGTTGCTCCCACTAGCTCCTTGGCTCATATGGCTCATTCCATTAATTTCAAGTCTATTCATACCCCTTATTGGTCACTATAACAGCCGTGCGAGAGATTATTTCGCAGTTGCCTCAATCATCGTAACGACCATCTTTTCTCTATCAATCATTCCAGACGTGTATTTTGGCTCCAGTTCGGGAATCGATTATGTTGTTCCTTGGCTTACCATCATTGGTGTTGATGCGGGTTTAATTGTAGATCCTCTTAGCATTCTCTTTGCAAACCTAATCTCCTTTCTTGGTCTTATTGTTGTAGTCTATTCTCTTGGCTATATGAAGGGGGAAGAAGGACTCTCACGTTATTACTTCTTCTTGATTCTCTTTATTGGGTCAATGATCGGATTAGTGCTGTCAGACAATTTTCTTCAGATGTTTATATTCTGGGAAATGGTTGGACTTTGTTCCTATGGTCTTGTTTCCTTCTGGAGCAAGCGGGTTGAGGTTGTGAGGGCGGGTGTTAAGGTATTCCTAATGACACGTGTGGGTGATGTGAGTTTTCTCTTTGCAATCGCTATCCTCTATGCCAATCTTGGTTCTTTCTCCTTCTCATACATAATGGCGCACATCGGAGAGTTACCTTTGTCCACAATTACTGGAATTGCGTTCCTCATGTTAGGTGGAGCGATTGTAAAATCTGCACAGCTTCCGCTTCATACCTGGCTATATACTGCCATGGAAGCTCCCACTTCTGTTAGCGCTCTACTTCATGGTGCAACGATGGTAAAAGCAGGAGTGTATTTGATAGCCAGAATTTTCATTCTCCTTGGTCCATTGGTCTCGTTAATTCCCTTATGGCTGTCAACCATTTCTTGGCTTGGAGCTCTCACTGCCCTAATTGGAGCTACTTTAGCCTTGGCTACTCCGGACATTAAAGGCGTACCTGCATACTCAACAATAAGTCAGATTGGATTCATGATTGCAGCTTTTGGGGCTGCTACATCTCCAACCGCTCTTGGTTGGTTCGCGGGTCTCTTCCATCTAATGAGTCATGCATTCTTCCAGAGCCTTGGTTTTCTTGCGATTGGTGCTATAATTCACATGCTAGGGACGCGAGATATGCGACTAATGGGTGGTATAAGGAAAGCAATGCCATTCACATTCGCTCTTTGTATTGTTGTCCTGTTTGCCAGAACTGGGGTCCCTCCCTTTGCCAGTTTCTTTAGTAAGGGACTAATTGTTAAGAGTCTGGCTCTAACAGGAGATCTACCTATTGTCGTGGTCATCTATGCAGCAATAGCGCTGACATTTGCATACACTCTTCGGTTCACGATACTCACTTTCTTGCGGGATAAATCTGAGAATGTTGTGAAGGCAGAGCTCCATGAAGCGCCAAAGATTATGCTGGCCGCTTGCACTGTTTTAGCAATACTTTGTGCTGCTTGGGGATTTATGGCAAACGCCTTTGCATCGTTTATGCATCTAAGTGAAGTCATTCAAATCAGTGAGATATTCAGTTCTGCAACTTTGATTTTCATTTTTGTGCTCTTTATTGGGGGATTTCCAGTCTATCTCTATTACTACAAAATGGATAGCATCTCGGGAGCGTTCAAAAAGGCAACTACTCCGCTAATCAATGCGGCAGCCAATGGATACTATATCGATCAGTTCTATGATAGAATTGTTGCCGGAGGTGTCGCCAAATTTTCATATGGACTTCGTTTTCTTGAAACAGCATTTTTCGAGAAGATCCCATACTTCGTTTCTATTGGTGCTACAAGATTCACAAGTTCAGTTCATTCATTCTTTGACATTGTCGTGTCTAAGATTCTATACATTCTGCGTGACAGATGGTTATCCGATGAGGAACGAAACAAAGAGGTAGTTGAAGGTTCGTTGCCATCATACCTCGTTGTGTTTCTCATAGGAGTGATGATTCTTGTAATAATGCTACTGATGACCATATGGATGTGATAATGAAAATGGAAGTTCTTCTGATTATACTTGTTCTTTTTGCTGTAGCAATTCCCACAACGTATCTTGCAGAAAGGAAATACACAGGATCAGGAGCAGCCATTTTATCCTTGGTGGCGATGATTAGTTTCATCCTTATCCTATCAATTATCCCTAGTGTTCTAGATCCAGCCAATAATCATCGTTATGTAGAAACATACTATTGGATTCCACAAATCAACGCGTCCTTTTCGCTCTTCTTAGACGGGATTAGCCTCTCTCTTGCGAGTATTGCTCTCGTTATTATTGCCGCTGTATCAGCATACTCACACAACTATATGCAAGATCGAAAGAATCTTGGTCAGTATTATGCTCTTACAACACTCTTGTCATTAGGGCTCATGGGGATTTTCATTACATCAAATCTCTTACTATTCTACTTCTTCTGGGAGCTGATTCTCATTCCATCATATTTCATAATTGGAGAATGGGGCAGTCATGATTCCTATGGTATAGCATTCAAGTTTATCATCATAACACACGCAGGAGCCGTCCTTGTACTTCTTGGTATTGGATCTGCATTCGTTGAAACTGGCAGTCTCGATATATTCCAAGTCCAGTCAATGCTGACTACTATGCAATCTGGCATCACTATTTGGATGCTTATCGCCCTGACAGTTGGTTTTGCAGTGAAGCTGGCAGTGGTTCCAGCGCACATATGGCTTCCCGACACCTATTCTGAAGCTCCAGCCCCAATGTCAGCTCTTTTAGGTGGAGTAATGACAACAGCAGGGGCGTACGGAATCTTACGTTTGTCACTGGGTATGGTTTATTCTGCTCTGAATTCGATGGATTTCAAATTATCATTCATCCATATTCTAGCGATATTTGGCGTTGCATCTGCATTGTTTGGTTCTCTTCTAGCTATATCAGAAAAAGATGTGAATAGGCTCCTTGCTTATTCGAGTATCTCTCACATGGGATATGTTGTTTTTGGCCTGTCACTTTTCCCAAATCCTCTTGCGATAATTGCTGTTGTACTCCATCTACTGAATCACGGAATAAGTAAAGGTCTATTCTTTCTATCAACTGGAGAGATTGTTAAACAGACTGGAACAAGAATCATGGATGATATAGGCGGAGTGGGTTCACAGATGCCAGTCATCGGTACGAGCTCCGCAATTGCTGCACTGAGTATCGGTGGAGTTCCGCCGTTTGCTTGCTTCATTAGTGAATTCTTCATATTCATGAGTGCATTTCAGGTAGTGGCTTTAGATAGTTTCTTTCTTGTTCCTACTCTGCTAATGTTAAGCGTTAATGTATTTTCTCTTGCATATTCAACTAGATTTGTAGGCAATGTTCTTTTGGGGCCAGTGAAAAACAGCAAACTTCATGAGAAATCGAAAGCGATCAGTGCAATCGCTCTAATTCTCGTCGCATTAATAATCATAATTGGACTCATGCCAACAATCTTCACAGAATTCATTGCACTTGTTAGTTTTCAAAATTGAGGGAGCAAAATGATAGAGATATTTGATGTTCTTGCTGTACCTGCCATTTTCATCCTGATGGGGCTTCTTACAATACCTATTGTCAGAAAAATACGAACTCAAACGAAGAAACGCGAGGCCTTGCTTGTAGGATGGTTGCTTCTAGTTTTTGTCATTTGCTTTGTTTTTATTGCCAGGCTTTCATTCAAGTACTTCAATATAGAACCTATAGTTCCATTTGTCAACATCAACCTTTCAGGTCCTGGACTGCTAATCTTCTCAAGCAGTTTCCTCATTGATGCACTATCTATATACATCATGATAATCTTCATTGGAATTGGTGCCGTCATTGCAATACATACGGCATTAACTGTTAGAGATGAGGAACAGACCTCAGAGCGATACTACGCTCTCATAATCCTAGTTCTTGGTTGTCTGATAGGAGCTGCTTTGGCGGGAGATTTACTAACACTCTTCATTTTTTGGGAGGCTTCTTCAGCAGGTGCGGCTTTTCTTATGCTTTACAGAAAGACACCACGATCAGTTCATGCTACACTAAAATTCATGGTCATGATTATTATCGGATCAAGCTTTATTGTATATGGACTCTCATTATTGTTCAGCATTGCTGGAACACTGAATTATTGGGAAGTGAAATCGGTACTTGTCAATTTTGATGATAAAGCGCTTCTTCTTGTTGCATTTGCCTTCATAGGAGGAGGCTATGCTATTGAAGCTGCAATAGTCCCATTTCATCTATGGTTACCAGATGCCTACACAGAAGCACCAGCGTCATCATCAGCCTTTCTTTCTGGATTAATAGACCAAGGAAGCTACTACATACTTCTAAGAGTCCTCATCTACATTTTGACTCCAAATCAAGTAATAGATTGGACAACAACCATCGCAATCTTCTCACTCATCACTATGGTCGTAGGAAATCTTCGTGCCTTGATGGAGAAGAATGTTAAACGTCTCATTGCTTACATTTGCATCGCGGATGTAGGTTACAACCTAATTGCCATTAGCAGTATGACTTCCCTTGGAGTTATGGCTAATTTGTATTTCTTCCTAGTAGGAGGTATCACGACGGCTTTGGCATTCATGTCTGTGGGAATCCTAAATAGATACGGATTTAGAAACATCGACGACTTCGATGGATTGGGCAAAGCTGCACCTTGGACAAGTTTCGGATTAGTATTTGGATTGCTATCATTTGCTGGAATCCCACCCTTTGCAGGTTTCATTGCGAAATATCTATTGTTCACATCTGCTATAGAAGGTGGGATAAGCTGGTTAGCGGTTGCTGGAGTAACAGTGAGTGTGATCCAGGCCGCATATCTGCTAAGAATACTTAATCGTATGTACGGAAAACCCCAATCAAAAGTACTCGAGTTCAAAGAAACGAAAGCACCACTCATTCCTATCTTCATCTTTGGAATAGTATTGATTATCGTTGGTATTTTTCCGACAATCATACTAGATCTAATACAGCCCGTTGTTCAAGAACTGCCATATATGCCATAAGACTATGATTCTAAGTTGATTTCATACATAGGGAAAACAAAATCAGGATGAGAAATGGAATCTCTTCTTCTAGATGCTTCGAAGTTCTAATGACTATTCTTGCAAGATAATTCTGTTTCGCTCGGTTACCCACTGATTAGTCTGTATCACACAGAAAACACAGCTTCTCAAGTTCAGTGTCTTCACACTAATCACGTAAAGATGCTGAAGAGAAAACTCGAAGGAGACAAATCGATGGTCTTGAGATGCAGTAGATGCGGCTCAACAGACAATGTTCAGCTCGTATACGATTCCTTCTCTGAGGAAGGAAAATACAGATGTAGTGCATGTGTGAATCAGCGCTTTAAGCTTGGCGCGCATATCGTCAAGTTTACTGATACATCACACCCACTTCGCCCTGCGTACTACATGAACTTGGAATCGGAGGAGGACCTAGACCTAGTCATGACTCTGGGGAAGCGTGCTCAACAATTCAGAGCAAAGGGGTTCCAGGCGAGCTTCTTCAAGGCGCATGAGAAGGGGAGGCGCATAGGTCTTGTTTCAATGTCGTTAGGACAGTTGGACAGCATCATCCAACTTAGAGGCCATGTGGATAGGCTGAGAATGTGGATGGAAACATCCACCGTTTTAGAGAGCGAGCATCTGCGTAGCCGTCCTGTAAAGGATGATGACGATATGCCCGCTCTATTCTCTCCAATTAATCCACCCAAGCGAGCAATGTAGTGACCACCAATGTCAAATGATTGAAATCTGTAAGATTTCAAACAATCAATTCTCACCGTGGTCTAAAAGGGACATGCTGCTATGATTGAGAATGAACATTCGAGAATGCATGAAGAAAGGATCAATGCATTGGATAGCGACAGCTCCCTGAGAAACCTTCCATACGGAGACAGCATCATCTTTCCAGATGGCGAGAAGCACTTTCTTGCTGTCGCAATTGGAGACCGCGTGGTTGTGAGAGAGCTGAGTGAATACCCAATCAATTGGGATACTAAGAACTTACTTGCAATGACTGTTGCAGCAGTCGAGAGGCTAAAGGATGCACCTGACTCACTGTGGAAACATAGGGCACAGATCAATTGTCTACTTGACCTTCGCGTCTATCTGCCATGCTATCGCGGGCTCAATTCAAGTATTGTGCCAGCACTTCGTGCAGGCCTGGCTGAATCCAACTATGAGAATCTCAGATCATATGTCCGAGCTGAACTCCTTAGATTACTGCAGGAACAAGTGATGCAAGGCGGTCCAACTCATTTCTTTGACGTAAATGAAATGAAGGAAATCCCGCAGCTAGCGGTACACGTACCGAAGGTTCTCGAGTTGCGAAGGAAAGAGATCCAAAGAGTTACACTAGTTGAATTGGATGGAGTCATAGACCTTACACCGATTATCATGACAGCGTGGGGCTTTGAGCTTGTACATGCTTTGGGTTTAGGCCTTGAAACTGATGCAGAGGGGTGTGATGCGATTCAGAGGAGGCTCTATGAACTTGATTTGGAGATTAACATCTCAAAAGATGAAGTGGATGCTTCAACTCCAGTAGAAATGGGTGTAGGTCTCAGTCAATACATCCAATCCCTTTTCAAGTAGGACTCTCACATACATCCGGTTTGACGCAGCAGGCATGCGCCGCAGATATTAGCACCTCAGAGAAGTCATGTCCGGAATGTGAAGTGTCATTTCTATAGATAGTTGAAAAAAGGAGTGAAGGGGATTCTGGAACCCCCTAAGCCACCCAGTTGTATCTGAGGGTCAGTGTGATATCGACATCCCAAACATCTGTCTTGGATGATGCCTCAAACCAAATGACCCACGTATATGATGAAGCGTAGTTATAGAGATCGATCCGTTGAGAGAAGGGACTTGGATACGTTCCTTCGTCAATCAGGTATGTGTTTAGCTCTCCCCAAGTAGCTGCGCCATCAACCACACTCACTGATGTTTCATACACAGCGATGTGTGCTGATACCGAAACACCGTCAGATCCAGTAGAACGCACATAGATATCAAAGAGCAGATCGGGCACAATGCTCGTTTGTACCTCACTGCTCGACACGGAAAAGCCTCCACGGTAGTAGATGGGAGTCAAATCGACGTCCTGACTCGCATAATCAGCAACTTGCCGTTCACTATAGTTGCCAGGTCCGTTCCCTAGCCCGGACATCAGTACTATGACAACACCAGCCACGACTATGATAGCGATGACTAGAACAACAATAAACGTCGTACCGCATCCTCGCTTCTTCCCTGGAGCAGGAGGTGCTTCATAATCACCTGGAGGTAATGGTATTTCTGTCAAAGTTCATTCCTCTAAGAAATGTACAAGGTGCTTCCAGTGCGCAGACCCTCTTATTACAATTTTCGCGCTATCCCTGTGACGAGGCTAGCTTACCATCCATTGACTGCAAAAGAAAAGAAATCATTGAATCGCTCCGCGAAGTCACCGAGTATGATGACATGGTGATTTGCCAAAGACTCTCCTAAAAAGTAAGACACTGATTCTTGCAACTTCACACGTATCTGGGTTCTGCATCCAGTATCGTTTTCGAGATTCTCAATTATATCTCCGCTAGAAACCCAATAGTCTGTGAGATTCTCACCAGAAACCTTCAGGATAGTAATCTTCTGCGGACTAATTGTTCCTCTCAGACCCAGACTCATTCCGGTCTCATAGTGCGTCATTATTCGATAGTCTGATGCGAGAGAAGTCGGAAGTGTGCAGTGCGCAAATGTTGCAGTGTTTGCTTCCAGATCGACATCAGTGACATTAGCCATGAAGACCGGCTTTCCAGAGAGATGCTTTGCCAATAGCATTGTGAATGTTGAGGGTATATCTCCCTCACATCCTGCAACGAAGTCATCTCGCTCATTGAGAGTAGATAATGCATAGCATCCCGAGATCTCTGTCTGCATCAGAAGTTCAAAGCACTCTATTGTCACTGCATCCAATCGTTCAGAATCGACAATCTGTGACACACGCTGAGCGACTCGTGCAGCTTTCTCGACTTCCTCTTCAGAAACATCGCTGCAGGATGCGTTACTCAAGAACTCTTTGAGTTGAGTCTCAGATTCTTCATCTAAATCTGGAGTTATGTTTTCAAGCAGGGTTTTGATTGGCAAATGCTCAATATCAAGTCCCCATCGCTCTTTCACTAGAGTATCATCTACTCCCGAGGCAATCAACCAATGTGAAGATTTGCCGATGACTCCCAACCTGCTTGCCCCTATCTTCTCAATAACGGCAACAAATTTCCCCCGCTTCTTGAGCTGTTCAGCAAGCTTTGCTAGCGGCTCATGAATAATTCTCGATGGAATTCCTTGTTGCTCCAAAAATGAACGAGTTTCCATCGCAGCAGGGAGAGAGTTATTCAGAGGGTGGCTGAGTAGGAAGACGGAGCTCAGTGAGGTCTTATTGACGAAGTCAGTTATGAGATTCTCTGAACCGCCGGACCCAACTAGCATGTAGATTTGCCCTCTGACAAGGTCCGGTTCAATCTGCATCATCGTGGTATAGTCCTCAGGCATCAGAACTTCAACCTCATCGATCTTCATCATTTCGAGAACAGAATCACGAAGGTTTTTTGGAGTCAACGGAGAGAAGAAGGGTATGACTTTGATTGCCATGGATTTTCTGTGCAGACAGGTATCATATTAGTATGGGGGGTCGAAACTACTTTGTTTTCGTGCACGCGCCAAGGCATCAATGACTTCATCATCTGGTGCGTCGTACCAGTTCTCATATGCATTTGCAACTGCAAACACAAAGCCTGATTCTACCCGAGGACAAATGAACTGGTCAACTTCCGCTCTAATCCTTGACGCTGCACTAGAAGATGATGTGGGAACTGCAACCATGATTCTGGCTGGCTTAGATTCACGTATTGATTGAATGGCTGCAAGCATTGTAAACCCCGAGGCAAGTCCGTCATCAACAAGGATGATACTTCTATCACTGGGATTGAAAACCCCAGCTAAGTCTGCATAAGCCATTCTTCTTTCTTCAATCTGCTTCTCAGTCCTACTCCGAACAAGCTTTATGTCATCCTCACTCAGTCCGATATGTTTTACAAGAGCATCGTTGAGAATCATGGTGCCGAGAGATGTCAATGAGCCGAATCCTGCTTCTGGATTGTGAGGGATCTGCATCTTCCTGACAATTATCACATCGAGGTCAGCTTCGAGAGATTCTGCTATTGGAAGAGCAACTGCAACTCCACCATTTGGAATTGCCAAGACAAGAGGTTTGCTACCATAGTCTATCTTTGCCAGCTCATCAACAAGGACGTGACCGGCATGAGTACGGTCACGATACGACCACGACATTCATTCACCCAGCCATAGTGGTGCGCAATCGTTTCACTTAGCAATTGTGATAGCGATTGGCCCTTGACATCTTATAGCGAGTTGCGGACACAATGTGTGAGTGAATCCCAAAGATCTTGATTGTTTGGTGTAGTAAGCAGCAATCTGCTGATCAGTTTGGCAGCTTCCGGGAAAGCCCCCCTTTGCATATAGAGAATAGATATCTGTCGCATGGAGTGGGCGTTCCATGATTCGAGCTCAAGAGACATGCGGTACGCACGCTCTGCCTCACCAGACCTGCCCATTCTCAGAAAAAGGTCGCCCCAGATTCTCCAGGTCCAGGCAATTCCAGTGTCAATCTCTAATGAACTATCTATAGCATTCTCGGCAGCCTCATAGTCACCGTTCATCATATAGACCAATGCAAAGGCATTCCAGAAAGATGGATTCTTGGGCTCCAGCAACATTGAGCTTATCCAAGCACGCTCAGCTAATGCTTCATCCAATTCTACTATAGAGCCTGTCATTCTCTCAGGAATTACTTTGGACGAACTATTCGCAGACATCATAGCGTGAATCGTCTTGAGATAGTCCGCTAGTTCTGCACTGGTTTTCGCCTCGGCTTCAGACATCTGATATCCCTCGTACCAGTTCATCAGGGTCCTTTGTATCCAGTCTTGGCCCACTCAAAAGCTAGCACCCAGTCAACCTCCTTCTTGGTTTTCTGCACGCTCTTCTTTTCAGAGGCCTTGCTCCTCTTCTCTTCTGACATCTGCCGTCTTGCTCCTATCAGTCGCGTGCCTCGCCCCGACTGATGTGTATGACATTATCAGAAGTGAATTTGGAAATGTTGTTGCATCATGATTTCTCTTATTGACCACCACAGATAATCAATGAAGATTTCTTACCACTCCCATTTGCGAAATGGGATGAATGGAAGCCACTTCTCTATGAAAAAGGCCTATATGCCGATATCGACTCCATCCATACGTTGAATGAGGCCGCGAATCTATGATCTGAGGTCTCTTGCAATGAGGAATATGATGCCAACAGCTGTGAGAGCTACGATAACTGCCATTAGTGGAGCCAGATCTATCTCTCCTGCCGGAGGTGGTGGCAGCTCAGGCGAGGTTGGCGATGGAAGGAAGGACGTCGGGCTCGTGGAAGGCGAGCTAGGGCTACTAGTAGTAATAGGCGGCGTATAGTCTGCTGGATAGACGACTTCTAATCCGTCCACGATGAATCCAACTCCGCTGACTCCATAAGCTGAGATGGGATTCACACTAAGCCGCGCTGTATTTCCAGCAACCCAAGGTGACCATAGGTCCTGCACTTCGGATATTCGAATATCTTCGACCACTCGACCATCATTATCAGTAAGAAGCGTTTGAGAGCCATCGTTTGTGGTCAGATGCGCAAAGTGTAACCTAACCAACACTGCATCCTCATGACAAAATGTCCACACTGTGGCTGTGGAAACACCAGCCCCATCGGAATTGAGAACGACGGGGGAGCTGAGCGCAACCTCTGATGTATTGGATGGAACGGCGACTAGCTCTTCAGTTAAGTACACAATATCCTGTGGGAAGTGTATTCTGAATGCCGAAGCTATGGAACCAGAGTAGAGGTGTTCCAACAACCAGTAGCTGTATGAGAACTCGCCGTTTCCAATTTGCGTCATCGTGTGCCAAGAGCGGCCATCAAAGAAGTCTGCGCTAGTAGGAGTTCTTGTTGTTGAGTCCTCCACCTCTAGGACTATGTTCACATTTCTATTGTACTCGTAATTGCTGACACTGATAGTTGTTGTCACAAGCGAATCCTCTGGAGTGATTGTCACGCTTTCAATAGTCTTGGGAGAGTCACTAAGGACTTCCACTCCTGTAGATGTGACTAGAACAATGTCCTCCACTCTCACTGCCCATCCATCATTAAAGAACAAGTTAGGCTCTAGAGCAAGCACTTGGCCTTCTATCAGCTCAATCCCAGCATTTCCTTGGTACAATGTGGGATACTCATGGACGAAGAACCCGACTCCATGCCCCCAATATGGGTAGAAAGATACACCTTCCTCTCCAATATATGCGGACAACTCAGTTCTGACAATTGTGTCCAGTTCTCCGATAGTCACTCCAGGGGCTATTGCAGCGATGGCTGCCTCTTCTGCGGCTAGGACTGCTGAATACGCATTTTTCATTTGCTGAGTGGCACTCTGAAAGAGATATGTCCTGGTGACGTCAGCACTGTGGTTCCGATACTTGCATCCCATGTCTATCATGACTATAGGCTCAGTCGCAGGATCAATGACATGTGCACGATCGTCGTATGGGTTGCCATGGGGCTCTACTAACTCTGGACCTGACATCGTGAGTGTAGCAAACGCAAGAGGACCATCAGCTCCCTCTGCTCGCATCACAGCTTCAAGGTGTTTGGAAACATCCCATTGAGTCACTGACTCATTGTAGGCACGTCTGAGAATGTTGCTCGCGTCTGTCTGTGCAATGGACGTGATTCTCCCTGCCTCAGCGGCACGTTCTTCGACTGAATCTATCTGCGCGCTTTGTGCTACTCGATTGGATTCCACTAATACCCGACTATCCTGCAGCGGCGTAGGTGATAGGATGACCAAAAGGATCCAGACAAGAGCAACGGAGCTTATCCTCAGATTTATGCACCAAGTCACATGTCGAGGAAAAACAGGTTATCAATCATACTGACCCAGCAGAGCTTCAATTTCAAAGGAGTTATCTTTACGAATATGTGTGAAGGAGGGATGGGGCCATATATGCAACTGAAGGGAATGGAGAAAGTCCGCGAGAGACTGCCTGGATATCCAGGGTGGAGATTGGCATTTGTCCCACTTCTCATGTTTGGAATGGCACTGCTAGGACTTACATTCCTGCTATTGCTTGACATTATACCTCGCATTCTTGTACAGATGTCTTTCCTAGCTCTAGTGGAGCCACTGCTACCAATCGTAGCTATGGTGATTTTATTGTATATCGGACTTTGGCTCGTCTGGGAAGTCTGGAGGAAGAAAGACAAGCTTCAAGCTGAGCATGGAGAATTGGCCTATCAACGCGTCATTCCTCGTGGTATTTCAGGAATTGGATTGCTGTTTGCATGTCTAGTTCATATGTTTGTGTCTGTGAGGTCTTTGCCGCCCGGACCTCCAGTGAACGATTTGACATCTCTTTTCTCACAGTCGCTCCTTCCTTTTCTTGACGTCCCTATCGAGATTGATGTTTCTCTACGGATTCTACTTGGCAGCTTCTTTGTGTTGCTGGGATTACTTACTATGAGACGCGCTATTCTTACACTTGGCATCGATTATATGATCGTAATATACCTCTACTTCCCTAATGAATCCGAGATCCAGCAACGGGAGATTTACTCAATAATCCGTCACCCTACATACTTCGCCGGAGTCTTGTTGGGCTTATCTGCAATGCTCTTTCGGATGTCCATCTACGCAGTCGTTTTCTTTGTGTTGTTTTATGCTGCTTGGAGAGCTCAAATCTCAGTTGAGGAGAAGGAATTAGTAGAGAGGTTCGGCGAGGGATACTCCGAGTACATGAAGAAGGTCCCGGGATTGTATATCAATCCCGGGGACTTTGACACTTATGTTCGATATCTCCTTGGCCGCCTAGAAGACAATGAGCGCTAATCTTTTTGACCTACCCAATCCAGCTAAGATAAGTGATGGCGTGACATCTGCTTGATAGGTGCGTTGTATGGCCAAGGAGTCTGCTTGGAACTGGATATCGAAGCATGAGTCACAGATGATTGATGTAAGTGACAAGGTCTGGGAACTAGCGGAGCTTGGGCTGATGGAGTTCAAGTCATCTGAGATTCTTGCTAAGACCTTGGAGGAATATGGTTTTGAAGTTGAACGAGGCATCGCTGACATGCCAACAGCCTTCGTTGCCAAATATGGTTCAGGGACACCTGTGATAGCAATCAACGGAGAGTATGATGCCCTTCCAGGACTATCACAGAAAGCAATAGCAGAACGGGAGCCTATTGAGGAGGGAGCCCCGGGCCATGGTTGTGGTCATAACATACATGGCGCATCAGGAATGGCAGGAGCAATTGCTACTAGAATGGCCATGGAAAAACACAACATCAAAGGTACAATCAAGTTCTTCGGCTGTCCAGCAGAAGAGACCTACAGTGGAAAGGTGTTCTTAGTTCGAGATGGCTATTATGACAATGTAGACGCGGTTCTCAGTCACCACGCAGGGAGCACCAACACCGCTCACATAGGAAGCTCTTTGGCTGTGAAGTCAGCTAAGTTCCACTTCCACGGTCTGACATCGCATGCTGCATTCACGCCTGAGCATGGGCGAAGTGCACTAGACGCACTCGAATTGATGAATGTCGGAGTGAACTTCATGCGAGAGCATGTGATGGAAGAGGCAAGAATCCACTATGTGATAGAGAAAGGCGGTCAGCAGCCAAATATCGTTCCTGACTATGCAAGAAGTTGGTATTACATTAGAGCACCGGAGATGAGTCAAGTTGATGATATGATTACATGGATTCTGGACATCGCCAAAGGTGCATCATTAATGGCTCGTACATCTTTTGAATATCAGATCCTTGAGGGATGCACTAATGTCATTCCGAGTGTGAGTCTAAGTAATGTTGTCCTAGCGAACATGAGGGAGATAGGGGCGCCGGAATACTCGAGGACAGAAATGGATTTCCTCAAGAAAATGAACGAGTCAATTACAAAAGAAGCCAAGATTGAGTTCCTACGTATGACGAAGCGCCCTGATTGGGAGGACTTTGTAGATGTACTCATAGATAGGACAATCCCAGATCCTTGGGACGAGGGAATAGTCTGGGCAGGATCCACGGATGTGGGAGATGTCAGCTGGATCATACCAACAATGGAATTCAATACCGCGACAGGACTTCTTGGAGACCCAGGACACTCTTGGCAGACCGTTGCTGTCTGCGGAATGAGCATAGGGCACAAAGCAATGCTGTTCGCCGCGAAGACGATTGCTGGAGCGGTCATAGACCTTCTGACAAAGCCTGAGCAATTGAAGGCGGCAAAGGACGAGTTCCAAAAACGATTGATGGGGCGCAAGTACAAATGCCCCATCCCCGATAATGTGAAGCCTCCGCACGAAGTTGCCAGGGAGGCCGCGAAAGCAGCCCGCCCACAGGAACCGGAATGAATACCAAGTCTGGAGTGAAGTAGATTGAGGATGATCGATGTCAATAGTGAAGCCAAGAAGAAGAGCAAGGCACATTACTCTTCTGCAGTGGTACATGATGGCATTGTCTATGTTTCAGGCCAATTACCAATGGATACAGAGAAAGGACAACCAATCGAAGGAGGGATTGAGGAACACGCAAGAGCTGCATTGCAGAGCCTATCCGAAGTTCTGGAGGCTGCTGGCAGCTCGAAAGAAAATGTGCTAAGAACAACAGCCTACATTTCCGATGTATCGCTATGGAATAGAGTGAATGAGGCGTACGCGGAGTTCTTTGGAGACCACAGACCTGCTCGGACTGTAGTGCCAACTGCAAAGCTACATTATGGATGCTTGATTGAGATTGACGCTGTCGCAATTGTTGACATAAAATGAACCAAACCCACATGTTGAAAAAAAGGTATACCCTGTGCAATGAAAATCACGTGTTTGATTGATGCACAGGGCTATTTCAGAACACTAGTCTGATCTGAATGGAACCGCGGTTATCCCTTGACCTTCGTGTCCATATATGTGCCCAGACGCCGATTAGAATTAATACGCGGTGTCAACGCGATATAGTCACGAAGTGGAAAATTAGGAGAGGTATGCCTAGTATCCAATATATCTGCGAAGGCAGCTGTGTACCACCTAAGTTCATTCCTGTTCATTTCACGTCTTACTTTGCGTTTCCGTTTTCGTGCTTCTCGAGCTGACATTTTCCATTTTCCTCCTCGAGGCTAGCACACAGATGACAGCTTATCGCCGCTGGCGTGTAGCTGGCAATGGAGTCCTCTTCCCCGAGAGGACCGCAATCAGAAGAAGTCGACAACACGAGGAAGAGAGCTCAACATTAGTTCCCACTAATAAGCGGGAACCAATAATGTGTGATATTTCCTCGTGGCATTTCTGTCAGCGCAGCAAAGGCAAATTCCGTTTTAAACCTTGATGTCTCTGTAACATTTGTGGATACCTTACTGGGTGATCTCCTTGATCTTGAGCAATGTTTCGGAGATAGGCATCTCCCAGCTCTGAGTATCAAGGTTGAATGCGGTAAGTAGATGGGTGTAGCCTTTGCCTTTACCTTTGATGAGCATCTGGATGAAGAATTCCTCGGTATATTTTCTGAAGAAGTTAATTCTCTGGAGGAAATGATTCAATTCACTCGATGGCATCATCACCCATAAGTTGTAGGTTGACTTGTTCTCCATCGCGATATTGATCTCGAAAGGCAGTCTTGTGAAGCCACATAGAAGCTTCTTCGCATGGTCGCGAGATTTGAAGAAGATTGAAACTGTAACAGATTCCTTGAAAGGTGAGAAGGCTGGTTTTACGCCTCTGATGATTCCATCATCCTCCAGCCTCTTGACTCGCTTATGGACCTGAGTCAAAGACATCGCTGGCTCTAGTGCATCACCAACCTCTTTTAGAGTACTAGTCGGGTTCTCTACCATATGCTTGATAATCTGGATATCAGTATAGTCAAATTTCACCGGATTTGGGAATTCCTCTAGACCCAAATCGATCTCACAATCACCCTTCATAATCTGTTCAATCTCATCGGACCACCTGTCCCATGACCAGTCACTCTCGGGCAATAGAGGGTCTAGCTCTGCCATCTTTCGAGTATAGTCGACCATATCCATTATGAAGTAGTCCTTGATCAAATCCCTATCCATCATCTCATCAGCTAGCTGCTGCACCATCCTTGGCGTCACTAGTGGATACATTGCGTAGACTATAAAGCCATCATATTTGCCATAGGTGGGCCCATAGTAGTAAAAGAACTCGGTATCGTCCAAGAGATCAATCAATTGCTGCTCCATTGACGGATTGCTTTGAAGAAGCAGCAAGTTCTCACCTAGACCAAGTTTTCTCTCATATGTCTGGAGCTTGGGAGGGCAGAGCAATCCTTTTTCCTTAAGCTTCCTCAGTCTGTATCTAACAGTTCTGTCTGGAATGTCAAGCTCTTCACTCAACTCACGCGTTGAAACTTTCTTTTTATGTTCGGCAAGAGATTTCAGAATTCGTTTATCGGTTTCGTCCAAGTTCGCAGCGATTTTCATCAGGTCTTCAACTCAAGTTTTGCTCCCAGGCGGTGAAGAATTGTCGGCAAACCCACTTAAAAGGTATGCTACCGGTAATCCACCATGGAATCCAATATCGGCAATCATTGATAAGTCTTGCTTTGGGCAATAAATTTATATATAAATTGCCATATTTTCGGATTGATGATTACAAATGGCAGCGAAAATCCGACTCAAATGCCAAGAATCAACCACAACGGCAATTGATGGAGAATTTCTTGCCAATCCCAAGGTATTGGCCAAGATTTCGTTCCGGCCCATGGGGAACACTTCCTCCTCAAAATCAGGTGCTAAGGTAGTAGCCGGATCTTGGATATTCGCTGCCATTGTAACTCACTGGATATAGAGTGTGATAATAATGCAAGAAGTCAAGACAATTACAACCCTCAGAAGAGCAATCACAGGTTTTGGTCCGCTGAAGAGAAAGGTTGATGAGCTGATCACAGAGCATCCAGACCTCAAGATTATACGTCGCCACAGAGCGGCTGAGGCAGCGGTTAAGAACTTGGAGCAGCTAAAAGACCGAGGGCTTATCGATATTAGAGCCTCATTCGTTCGCTGATATAACTCAGACATGAAGGCGGTGTTGACCAGGATATTTGTAGATCCTGACTCAACCCCCCCTTTCATTTCATTTTCATTTACAACCCATAGAAGTCTAAGTGTGCTTAGACACACTTGCTTTGCCGGTATTGCATCTCCTATATATGAAAAATCAATCGTTTCTGTCACCGAGTAAGATCCGAGTCGAGCTCGGCAGAGCGGACGACATGTCTTCGGGCTGTCATCCGCTCACCTGATTCTTCTCCAAATCTGCGAGTTCACAGCTTCCGCGTCCAAATTCACAACTCCCCACTCATAGAGCCCGTAGCTCATGTCAAAGAGGCCTTCAGATAGGCGCTTCCTCTCACTCCTTCTTCGGTATACATTTAGCCAAGAATGCCTATCGTTTGAACATGCCACTGATCGGAGAGTCCTTTGAGAAGTATTACTCTGAGCTAGTCTTCACCAGCATCATGTTGCTGTTTTTCCTGCAGCTGTTCTCAGACTTTGTGGAGTCTACTTACATCCTCCTCCTCATGACATTGTCACTGAACCAGAATACCGTAGTCCTTCTATTCTTCTTCTCGCCGCTAGTTCTATTGATCTTCAGGAGGAACATACCTGACAGACTTCTAATAATCGTTGGAGGAATCATGATTGCGTGTAGAGCGACAGAGCCTCTATTTGATACTACACCAAGAATGGTGCTTTCTGGACTTGGCGTTGGTTGCTTCCTAATCTTGTTTCCAGCCATCTTGCTAACGCGGAATCCAATAGAAAAGAATCAACGTGCACTTATCGTGGGAAAGAGTTTCGCAATAGCTATTGCAGCATCTATCCTGTTTAGAACAATGAACAACACAATTGACATCTCGACCTATGGATTAGGACAGACCATTGGTTGGATCCTTGCGGGCATAGAAGTAATCATGTTGCTCGGGTTCTCATCGAAACTACTTAGCTCAGAAATCCCAGCTCCGAGTATTGATGACACTGCAAGTGTTCAAAGCCCAATTGGAAAAGGAAGACTGACAGGGATTACTCTTGGTTTGACAAGCATTCTCTTCTTCGTAGGATTTGCATTCAGCAGTCCAGTTGTTATTTCAAGATGGACAGAGAGCAGCTATTTCGCAGTGGTGACTGGCGTTGCTCTGATGACCGCGTTATTTGTGCTCTTCACAGTGTATAGACCTCAATTCATTAGCAGACTTAATTCCCAAGTGATTGTGGTATGGAACCTAATCTTTGTGGTGCTCCTTGTGCTGACTATCCTGGTCAATCAGATTGTATTTCCGGACACTGTTGGGCCATATCCTATCGAAGCCCCTCCAACAACTATACTGCATCATTCTCTGCTTTACATCATGATAGCTGCGTACCCCATCATCCTCATCGATTTCATCTTGTTATCATATGAACTAGTCAAGCTCGATTTAGTACCGACTTCCCGAGCGGCTGGAATCAGCTTCACTCTTGGAGGCGGTGTCTTCATACTGTTTCTGTTGTTCACGCTCATTCTCACATCAGTGTGGGGCTTTGTCCCAATCATTGGCCCAATGCTACGAAACCTCTTCTGGTTCATCTTTCTCATCGCTGGGCTGGTGCTTCTGGCTGTAGTCTACATGGTCCGGGATAGCATACCTAGCGTTGACGCACCAGGCAAAGTCCCAAGAGCTGAAACTGTAGCAGCGACGGTCGTGGTCCTCATGCTTGTGGGAACCCTTGTCGGTGCTGTTGTTCTAGAGGCTAATCCAATTTCGCCCTCTAACGACGTGACTTCCGTTAGAATTCTCACCTACAATCTGCAACAGGGCGTGAGTGATGCGCAGAGCAAAAACTATGATGGACAACTTGAACTAATCAGAGAGATAGATGCAGACATCATTGGCCTTCAGGAGACTAGCAAAATCGCAGGGAACAGCGATGTGGTCAGATACCTCGCAAACAAATTGAACCTATATTCGTATTTTGGACCAAAGGGAGTAACAGGAACCACAGGGGTTGCGTTGCTATCGAAGTATCCAATTGAAGCCGCCAGAACCATTTACCACTATAGTGAAGATGTGGATCAAAAGCAGACTGCAACAATCGAGGCGGAGATAACAGTAAATTCACGCACCTTCACTGTATACATTACACACACTTATGGTAGAACATCAACGAAGGTATTACTTCAGAATGACATTCTCAATGCTGCCAGTGGGAAGAGTAATGTGATTTTCATGGGCGATTTCAACTTCAGGCCCAACAGTGAACCCTACAATGTTACGACCGCTGTCTTGGAAGACTCATGGTGGGTTAGATGGCCCAGCGGAATCAGTAGTCAAGGTGAGAACAATACCCGCAGAATTGACCACATCTTCATATCCCCTGGATTAGATGTGTCTGATTGCGGGTATGTGACGGACCCACAGTCAGACCACCCTGCATATTGGGCTGACATTCAGTTGTAGAACATTGAATTGTCCTAGCATCGCACCTATACATGCTAGATTGAGAGGGAAGGAGCCATCTATGTCCAATCCTGAAATTAGAAGTCGTCCACTTCAGAGGCTGGCTTCCTTACTCCGACACATAGCGAACCATAGTTGGTTAGTTTCCACTGACCATGCTTGTTCCGCTTCACTGTCACAGGTCGAGGCGAGTCCGCGCCTCCACTATGAATGAAGATTTTTCTTGTCTTCTCGTCTACCTCGTCGTCTCTAGTTAGGGCCATTGTCAGGTTGTTCTTGTCGAATTTGTAATCGTTATGCCAGTCAGCTCCCACGTATGAACGAGCTATGTTCTTGTCCTCTTGGAACTGACCTATGTAGTAAGCCGAAGACTTTCCGAGCTTGAGTCCCGAGGGCGAACTGGAGGAATCCATTGAATCCCTCTTAGACACAACAACGGTCATCATTGCGTCAGCAAGTTTGGGATCTTTCTCAATGTTCAGGGCTGCAATTACATAATAGAATATGGAATCGTAGGGGTCATTTGCCTCATTTTCCCAAGCGGCCTTGAATTCGGCGAACTTGGTAATCATTGATTTCTTGATTTTCGTAGCCATTGTACCTCACTGCGCTCGGGTCATGAATCGCAAAGAAAAGCCTTCGTGCGATGTGTCTACTGGTGATAGGCTTCTCGGAACCAAGAAATTACCAGCTCACAGGTCATCGCATAGTGATCAGGACTGGATAGGTTGTGATCAGCACCCTCAACAATAGCAAATTCCTTTGGTCTCTTCGCTGCGTCGAAAAGCCGACGTACTCCCTCCAGAGGGATACCCCTATCAGCACTTCCAGTAACAATGAAGATAGGACGGGGACTGACCTGGTCAACTTCATTAATTGGATTATAGACCAAGCTATCCTTAATCATCTTCTCGAGTATTTCCGCCTGAGTTGTGGCATCAGATAATCCGTGCATCTCATTGGGTGTGATCAGCAAAATCTCATCTACTGCAGGCTTGATCATCGGGGAGTTTCCAAACCAGAAGGTATCATAGACAGGGGCCCTCACACAGACAGCGCTAATACGTGCATCACGGACTGCAGAGCAGATAGCAACCGCTCCCCCGAAGCTTGCCCCGTATACACCAACCCATCCCTTGATCGTATACTCTGATTCAATCAGGTGTGTCACCGCGTTCCTAGCATCTAGAATCTCACCTTCTAGGCTAAACAGGCCCTCACTTCTTCTGAATCCACGAAAATCAAAAGTCAAGACTGCGTAGCCAGCTTTTGCGAGTCGAGTAGATAGACCACCTATCTGATCAGCTCCGCCGGGCAACCCATGAAATTTGCAGATGCCTGGGAATGGGCCTCTTCTCTTAGGAAGGACGAAATCACCCTTCAAAATCTGACCCCCGGATTCAAACTCGGTGGGCACTATCCTTACGGCTGACATCGCTCTTGGGAAAGCACTGAAAGGATTATCGTCTCCTCATGATACCAAATAATACGAATATCAATCCCAGAACAACCAACACAACGAGGATAATAGCTGTAGGGCCAAATCCAGGAGGGGGAAGGGTAGTGTTACCAGATTCGCTAACTATGATGGATCTTTCAATGAAACCACTAATGGAGCAGTTGGCCCAGACTCGAAGAGTGTCACCATCAATCGCTGCCATGCTGAAGGTATCACTTACTCCTGATGTGCTCTCCTGACTCGTATAAGATTCAGTGTGCACCATTGCATCGTTCTTGTAAATGATAATAGTTTGAATGTAATGCGAATTGGGATCTGAAACAGAGTGCGAGATTGTAATGCTTAGAGTCTGAGTGTCCCAGTCGTAATCCAAGGTCATGTTTGAGGGAGTATGTGCAACTACTGGCGTTGAGCCTAACACAATGAATATGGCGGCTGCAATTATGGCAACCCGACCTGCTGTTTTGACTGCTTTCCCCTTTGGCATCGCAAACGACCTCTTCCTCATCTGGGGATTGTCATCGATAATAGTGTTTTGAATAGGAAGGAAGTGGATAATGTAATAACTGCATCCTTAAGTGGGGGAGAGCTGAATATCATTTGTCTTGGGGTATCAAAATGGCAGCTCAAGATGGCTCAAGAAAATATGACTGGAAGATTCATCCTCAAGCGGAGGCGTTCCTTGAGCTGAGAGTATCAGACTTCTTGAAGCAGAACAGAGCTGCCAGAGAGCTCTCTGATAGAATGCTGAATGAAAGCTCGACTCGGTTCTTCGATTGGATTGACCATATTGTCATTCCGAATGAGATGATTAGCGTAGACACGTTGGCGGACCTCGATTTCAAGCTGGTCAAGGGAGCAAGGAAGCCCAGAGGTACTAAGGTCTATATCAATGAAGGTTCCACCTTGTTCCCTGTTCTTCTCTCTCCAGGTAGCCATACTAAGGTTGTACTGAAGCCGGATATTCTGGGACATTTCCTGCAGATGACTGGCACGTACTATAACTGGAATGATGACTTAACCGCTCTGGATGAACAGTCGCGACCCAAGACTGATTTCTTGGGCAGAAGTCTGGGAATGTTTCAGAGTGCATTAGTGAGTGATGAGGACCAATCTGAGTTATGGGCCGTGGAAAGAAGAGGGTTCAACGGATTTTCAGACCCCAAACAGCACCATGATAGAGAAGAGTATCTCTCGAATCTGCAACATTTCATGATGAGGAGACGGTATTTCTCTCGTGACAGGGACGGATTGGAAACGCTGCTAGATACCGTAAAGGAATTCATTAGGGTGTCTCGAGCGGAGCTTGTTGCCGACGCATTCTTTCGTGCAGAACGACAATTCTGGCAAAGCAGAGACAGAGGCGGGATGATTCAGAGAGCGCTACAAGATCGTCTTGGTCTGGGATGGGGGAACCATGACCATCATACATATCGCTCATCGAGAGAGAATTTCCACCTTCTCATTGAGATATTTGAGACCATGGGATTTTTGCCACGAGAGCAGTTCTTTGCCGCCGATGGAGGATGGGGAGCTCAAGTCCTTGAGCATCCGATCTGCGGAATAGTAGTTTTCGCAGATGTAGATATCACAGAGAGAGAACGTGATATAGACTTCGCACATATGGAGATGAATGAGCACAAAGATGTTGGGACAGTGGGACTCTGGGTATCGCTTCACGGAGAGAGCATTCTCCAAGGTGGGATGCATCACCTCGCAGCGCTGGTCGACTTTGCCCAGGCAGAAGCAGGACTCATGAACCACGGCGTAATGAGAATGAGGCCTTTTTCAGATTTCAAGTTCCTCAAACAAGCTTTTGTGGAGTCAGAGAGACGCCCTGTCGAGCAGGCAAGGCTTCGGTCCGCAGTAGATAGGGGACATATCCGGGCTGAGCGGCAAGGATTCTATGAGCAAATTGGTGCCATAGGCAGTCATTTGGAACTGATTGAGAGGCGGCAAGGGTTCAAGGGGTTCAATCAGAACTCAGTGTCAATAATAATACAAGCTACTGACCCACGAGTCTGATGGGCCTATTTTCCTTTCAATTCGGTCGCTTTGGCAAGAGCATTTTTGGCCTCTTCTTCCTGCCCCTTCCTCCTGTAGATTTCTGCTAGGACCTCCCACGCTTGGGATAGTCGAGGCTGAATCTCTAGGACGTGTTTCATCGAGTTTTCGGCATCATCCATTTGTCCCTTATAGAAGAATGCCAGCGACATGGTGAAATATGCATCAAAGGCCTGTGGATCAATCTGAACAGCACTTCTCGTGGCTTCTAGAGCTTCATCGTGTCTGTTCATGTTTAGAAGAGAACTTGCAAGCGATGCCCAAGACCTTCCCGTAGCTGGTCCAATTTCTATAGCCTTACGAAGACAGCTCTCGGCTTCCTCGAACCGATTTAGGTGGCCTAGTGTTGATCCCAGAGAGTGCCAATATCTCGAAGCCGAGGGAGCGAGCTCTGTGGCTCTCCGATAAGCCCTCTCCGCATCACCCATCTTGTTTTGGAACAGATAGCAAGTTCCAAGGAGATCCCAGACCTCCGGGCTATCAGGAGCAAGACTCACGGCGAGGTTCAGTTCCTTCTCAGCCTCATCGTACTTGAAGTCCTCGAGCAATTTCGTGCATCTTGCCAGCAATGCATCGAGTTCCTCATTCATATAGACAGTTCTCCGCAACTATAGCTCTGTTACCTTGAGAGGTGTCTTTGCCAAGACATCGCATCCGGATTTAGTAATGACGATTGGGGCTTCATACCGGAAGCCAATCTCTTCCTCAGGAACCATGAACTGCATGGCGCATATTACGACGTGATTCTCATCGTACACATGATCAGGATCTGTCCAATATGGCATGGGGCCAGTATTCATACCGATTCTCCATTCGTCACCCATCACGCCTATTCCATGCTCAAAGCCTGGGACTAAGTATTGGGCAATCCCCTTGGCATCAGCCCAGTCCATCATATCATCAGCCATCTTCCCTGGAGTCATACCAGGAGCGTACATATCAATGACTCTGGTGATTGTTTCTATGAAGTAGTCAGCCAACTCTCGTTGCCTATCAGAGACTGGCGACAGGAGATAGTTGTGTGAATGATCCCCAAGTCCGAGCTTAAACATAGCATGCAGATCGACCATCAATGGCTCACCATTCTGTGTTACACGACGAGTCGCTGGTGTGCAAGCCCCCATCGCATAGCTTGTGCGATATCCAGATGCAATTTCATTGCCTGCTGTGAAGCTCCAGGACCATTCACTTCCAGCTTTCCTCATTGCAGCCTCCGCAATCCCTGCTATCTCAGTCTCAGTCATGCCCACTTCGAATTCGTCCAGAACCGCCTTGTGCCCAATGTCAACAATATCAGATGCCTTTCGGAAGCGATTGATGGTGCCTTTGTCCTTGATCATAGACAACTGATCGATGATATCTATTGACTGAACAAGAGTGGCCTCAGGCAAAGCTTGCTTGAGCATCTCTAGTTCCTCAGAGGTTAGATTGCCCTCAGGAAGATAGCAGGACATTCCAAGTTCCACACCAACGCGACTCTTCGGGCTGGACATATGTTCTAGGATTGCATCAGCAACCACATCGATTTGGTGACCGCCACCCAAAGGTCCAAACCCGCGTACATCGTCAAGCCAACTGTCATCTCTTGTGCGCTCAGCATCGATGACAAAAGTATAGATTGTTGGTTCACCGTCTTGCGGAATTACGATGAATGACCTCCAAGGGCAGAACACATCCCCCACATAACTGATTGTTCTGAGTCGAGAACCAAGAAGAACGGAAAGGTCGTTCTCTTGCATCTTATCCTGTACTGACTGAAGCCGTTCCTTGTGGTCTATAGAATAGTCGTATTCTCCCATTGGAACACCTCAGAAATCAGTTGGAACCTTTGCAATGATCTTATTCAGTTTGTCAACAACGCTGGACAGCCGTAGTGCCTTCACCATGTTGCCCTTGAGTTTGATTTTATTGCGCATTAGTGCTGAACGAGCCCCCAATTCGGCCTTGGATATCTTCGCGAAGGTGTCGTACGCACCAATGATTTTGAATTCTGCTTCCTTTGAAGCCACCTCATCGTCATCAGTGCCGACCAAAGCCTCAGCCAAGAGACCATCCTCAAATCGGAAGTACATGTAGCGGACCTTCCCGTCTGGACAATCTTGGACAATATTCACCATCGAAGATGATACGTGCTTCATCTCCTCTGCTGTAAGACTGGCCTTCACATGCTTAGTCACCTCATCCATCCATTCCTTTGAGAGATACTTGTAACCGTCTGACATACCCGATTCTCCTTCAACAGAGTGTCTTGCCAGCCTAACATTGGCGGTTCATATAGATTGCTGAACAAGAGTTGGATAATCCACAGGCTAGGTGAGTAGTGAGAGTGTAGAGCCATCGATTCCATGTATTGACATGACTTCGCGCATAATCGAGTTCATGCTTTCTTGTATATCAGCAGTGAGCAGATCTGGCTGATGCTTGTTCAGCAAGGAATGGACTCTGGCTTTAGCTAAATCCCATGACTCTCGGGAGCCATTTTCAATCCAAGCATCAAGTGAGAACCTATCGATGGCATCTGATGGGAAGATGTGTTCCTTTCTGAGATTTTTCAGAGTATGCTTCTCCTTTAGATAATCTCCACCAGGACCAGTGGCCTTCACCAATTCAGGAATCTCATCTAGTCCATCAAGATTGATTCCTTCCTTGATACGAAGCGCGGCACCACAAATCTCATTGTCGAGGACGAGCTTCTCTAAGGACTGACAATTGATGCTCATCAGCATTCCCGGGCCGGACACTATGTTGATACCGGATAATGCAGCTTGAATCAGACCCATTGCAGACTCATAGCCACTCTGAGCATCAACGGCTTTTGAATCAGATACGCCAAGGTATGCATGTGTTGGCAATCCATAGAACTTCCCCATTTCAGCAGAAGCACAAGCAACAATAACCGCTTCAGGTGCCCCGATGCTACTTGTGCCATGTCGCTGGTCGAGAATAGAGGTTGCACCTCCATAGATTACAGGAGAGCCAGACTTTGCCAGCTGACTAATCACCAAACCGCTAAGAACTTCCGCATTGAATTGCACCAGCGTTCCTGCTAATGTCACTGGACTTGTAGCACCCACCAATGGCGCAGGAACTATAGCAGCCGGAATTCCATGATTTGCACAATCGATGAGGTTCTGCGAAGAAACATCGCCCCATATCAGAACTGACAGCGGACAGCAATCAAATACCGCTCTTGGTCTCATTGCCAGTTCAACCTCTCCACCCACAGCAGCCTCGAGAATGCGCCTCATATGAATAAGTCCCTCTTTGGAGAAGGCTCCTGTGATGATAGGCTTTAGTGACTCCTTCAGAATTAGGTAGAGCCTGAACAAATCAGATACGGGGATAGGAACATCTGAAGGAACCATTGCAGTACTCTGCGCACCCACGTATTCCATGCAATCAACAAGCCGGACGAACTTCACAAAATCAGCTGTAGTGGCTTTGCGAATCTCACCTGAATCGTTATCTTTGAAATAGATGGATGATGATGCAGGATTGTAGAGAACACTATCTCCTCCAATCTTTGTACTCTGCTTGCCATCACGCGAATACAAGGAAAATGAACTTGGAGGATTTCGAACCATTTCCTCGACGAGACTAGGCGGAATTTTGGCGACCTCTGACTCAACCGTACAGCCCGCCTCACTCAGAAGTCGCATCGCGTTCTCGTTTCTTACTGCAATACCTGTCTTCTCCAGTACCGTGAGAGAGGCATTATGGATTGCTTCCAAATGAGAACGCGTGAGAAAGTTGATTCTTGGCATTTTGGATGTCCTCTATACAATGCTCAAATCACTCAAACATAATTCTGTTGATTGAATCAGGATGATTGAACTGAGGGCAGCGATTAGGTGAACAGTATAGTTACTGGTTGGGAGCCTGCAAACACCAGCATGAGTATGAAGTAAATTAGTAGCCAGCGCTTTGGATTTGGATCAGTCTTTCTCTTGATGTCAAGATACATTAGGACTGCAGGAATGATGAACGTGAGGAGGAAGAGAGGCATGGATAGAGGGATACTCCAGATATACGAGAAACGAGTCACGTAGATACTGCGCCAAAATTCAACGAGCTGAATCAGAATCGAGTTATATGCCATGATGACAAGATGCAGTCCAAGGAGGCCTTTCCTCCATGTCAGAGTGCCTTCTCTGAAATCATCTTTTGCCATGAGGAGATATATCCCTATTAATACCACAAGGAGGAAAGAAAGCGCCGCTGTCTGAGACTGAGTGTTGTAGACAAAATCAGGTGCTGAAGTATAGTCCTTGTGCATTTCATAGAAGTAGAAGCCATGCATGGGATTGAAGACCAAGCCCTCACCGAGCAACCAGGACCTCCATGTTCGGAACTCAGTCTGTTGTTGGATCCAGAGATACGGGACATCGTTTGCCAATTCCTGTTGAATGAGGCTTATGTACATCTCCTGCTCTAGTGGGTCAATTGTTGCGAGAACTGACTCGTACAGGTTGTTCACTATCGTGTTGTTATAGCCTATTTGCGGAGCATATGTGCCATTGTGGTAACAGAATGCCTCAAGGAACTCTATAGGATGCGCGATTTCTGCACTCCAGGCTGCAAGAATCAGAGGCAGCCTATCTTCAGCTAGATATTCGAAATACGTCCCCCAAGGGACGGGCTCGAGGATCAACTTCAATTCTCTATCCAAGCCAGTCTGGTTAGCCTCTGGGCGGGCAAGTATTTCCTCTAGCCCATGGAAAACCATAACCTCTGCAGGAGTCCCTCCGCTACTTGTTGCAGGGTACGGAATTACTAGTGTATTGTTCAAGTCGTTCAATGATTCAATAAAGAGTGGATCAATCATAGCTAAATTCCATTGCTCTACTGCCGCAGTAATGTTGTAGGCGATTTCGAATAGGCTACTGTTATGACCGAGCATACCTTGAGGAATCGGCCCTAATGCTTGGACAGTGAAGCCAAATGCACCACCAACGAAGGTTTCATAATCAAATGCGAGTGAAGTTGCAAGTCTGAAGTGGGAGTTGGCAAACGGACTTCGTGTGGTGACTGTGGTCGAGTTTGTGTCTACTGTCAAGTTTCCCATATTGTATCCTAGATTGTATAGAGTGAAATACAATCCTCCAGTTGATACATTGATATTGGGATCCTTTGAGCTGAGAGTCAAGCTGTCCCAAATCTCATCTGCAATGTCCAAAGGCCAGCTGGCTAAATCAATGACACCAGTACGGAGGTTAAGTGTACGCCCTGTGTTATCAGGATTAAACCGGATATAGACCGATTCAATTGCACCAGCGCTTTCCGAGGGAGCTATTGAGGATTCAGTTTCACTGGAGCGCCAGTAGTTCACATTACGTTCTAAGTGAATGAAATTGAGCTTCGACCATTCTTGAACGAGATAAGGACCAGTACCGCAGGTATGCGTGTCCATGTACGTGCTGATATCACCATAATTGACTCCATAATGTTCTCTCCAGTCACCTCCTATTGGCGTGCTATCGTTATTCGGACTATTGAGGACATATGTGGGACTAATCATAGAGTCTCCAGCTATGGCCAGAAGATGAACAAGAGGTGAGTAGGCTCGATCCAAAGCAAATCGAATTCGATAGTTGTCAATTACTTCTATTGAGTTTGAGTTCATTCTCCAATCTTCAAATGCAGTTCTGAAAGCATCTGAAGAGGTGCCGTTTAGTGTCGCTGTTTCTTCAAGGACGTGTCCGTTTCTCAAGACTTCAGCGAGCAAATATGCAGGTCCATTAGTGTAGAAGATCTTGAGGAGTCGTTCAATGTTCCACTTCACACAACTTGCGTTGAACG
>JBHLQS010000011.1:0-32371 GCA_048883405.1 Candidatus Thorarchaeota archaeon | reverse complement strand
GTTCATATTGTTCATGATGAGAGGTTTCTATACGCTGCCTGTAGAGACCTGAAGGTAAGAGTCTGGTCAAAGGAAGATTGGCAACTGGTAGCTGAGCTTGGCGAAACCAGTACAGAGCCGCTTAAGGTTCATGTCGATGAAGACAGAGTCTATGCCACATGTGAACGCCGTGTATATGTCTGGAAGAAAGAGACATGGGGCATGACGGGATGGTTTGAACTGACATATCATGCTATCACATCCACCCTCCAAGGTGACAGCTTCTATGTCGGCGCAAGTGATGGAAGACTAGTTTCTATAAAGAAAGATACTCATGAAACCTCGAGCTGGCAGCTTCATAAGTCGGACATCTCAACGCTATGGTCAGACGATAAGGTCATACTAACTGGGGGTCGGAAGGAAGAGCCAAGAGTTTGGCTTCATGAACCCAATAAAGCACCCACCGAGCTAGCAAGACTCGATAAGAAGATTCGTCCCACAGTTTTTGTTGGCAATCCCGAATTCGTGATCATAGGATCTGAATCTGGAGAGATTAGCATATGGGATCGAGTAGAATGGCAGCTCATTCGTACTCTTCAAGATAAGTCCTCGAATCCTGTTGTTTCTATGTGGTCAAACAGCTCCTATCTAGTCGCTGTAATGAACTCAGGTCTCATAACAGTCTACGACCTCATCAGAGGAACTGAGATGGGCAGGTTTCTTATTGAAAATTATAAAATTGAATACATCGAAGCAGACCACCTTCATGTGTATGCAGTTGGTTCTGATGGAATCCTTGTTCTCTCTTTGACTATTGGAGAAGTTCCACTTGATCTGAATATGTCAAGCGAGTCGCGATATGGAGTGAGCCTTCTTAGAACCTCCCCATATGATGTCCTAGAGTCCGTATTGGTATTTCAGCGACAGGGAGATGGATACTTCGACGAGGGGAATCATCAAGAAGCAGTTGCCGCTTACGAGAAAGCTCTCCAATACCTAATAGATAATACACATGCATTGTTGGAAGTGCCGGAGGAACGTCAACAATTAACAGAGGAGCTGAATGAACGACTCGGGCGCGCACTCTTGAAGGCAAAGATTCAAGAGCTTGGAATATTAACTGAGCGGATCAATCAAATCTCTGCACAGGTCGAGCCGAATACACATGTTCGTCTCCAAGATGCAGCGATTGATAAGCTTTGGAATGAAACAGCGAAAGCTATCAAAGAGAGTCGGGTTTTGTCCGATGCACAGGCTGGAGACATTCTGAGTTACCAGCTGACGGATGTTGCTGACACTTTGGAAGTTGAATTAGGCGAAGCAATGGCCAAGGTCAATAAATACAGAGAAACTGTCAATCAGGCATTAACTCTGACCCATGGAATCATGAACGAATGGCGTTGGATGGAGAGGAAGAAGACTAGTCTCAATGAACGAAAGGCATTCCTAGAGGACGCCATGGCCAAGATAAGTGAGCGACTGAAAGAAGCAGAATCTGGAAGCGAAGTGGAATCAATTCTCAGCGAAGCTCTCGAAGAACATAGACGGATGTATTCGCAGATTTCTCGCATCATTGAGGCCACCGATAATGAACCGCTGGATGAGCTTGTAAGCAAGGAGGAAGCCATCGCAGCGATTGAGGGCTTTCTTCGGGTCCTACCAAAGCGCAGAGATGCCATTGCGAAAATGACTGATCCACAGGAGCAGAAGATCGAGTCAGAGAGGCTACAAGGAGCTCTAAAGCAGGCGCTAGAATCTGCGACGAGATTCAAAATGAAAGAGCAACAGAAGACGCTTCAAGAGATCTTAGATGGAATTGAGCCTCCTAAACCCAAGAAGCGACGTAAATCAACCAAGAAGAAGAAAGCCAAAGCGACATCTGCGAAGGAAGACACTAGCTAGCTTGAGCTTCAAAATCATCCACGTGGTCAATGCCCAATTCATCTACTGCTTCCTGCAAGATGGTCACCCACTCTTCAGCCAATGCTTTGAGATCCGGATCCAGCGAATACGCCTTCTCTACGGAAGCAAGGGCCTCGTGGAAGTATTCCAGAAAGAAGAAGCACACTGCACGGTTGTACCAAGTTATAGCGGAGTTTGGATCCAGCAACAATGAACGCTCAAAAGCGTCAAGCCCCTCAGCCCACCTTTCTTCTCCCATGTGTGCAAGACCAAGCAGTTGCCAAACATGGCTATTTCGCGAGTCTAATTCAATGCTCTTTGTAAGAGCTTCAATCCCCTCTTTATTCTCATTTAGGAGTAGATGCAAAAAGCCCTTGTCTGACCAAGCTGATAGTTCACCGGGTGCAGTCTTTGTAATTCTGTCTAGCATGTAAATTGCACTCTGAGGTCTCTTGAGCTCAATATTGCAGACAACAAGCTGCTGCAGAATTTCCTTGCTGGTGGGGTACATTGTCAAAGCATCTTCCAAGGCATTTGCGGCTTCAAGGTATCTTGATTTCTTCATCAGGCCTGTAGCCTGGTCAAGAATTCGAACAACTCCTTGGGACTCAGCAGTTCCTATTACCAAATTCAAACCCCCACGATAAGCATCAACACTCTAGCGTGGTCCAACCCTTGATTTGGACGCTAGAAAATCCCTAGAAAAGGTTTGTTCTCATGGTAAAAATGCACAGTGGCCTTATTGGCATCAGCATCCTATTGGATTGCAATCGCTTCTATCTCGATATCAACATCCTTTGGTAATCTGGCCACTTGTACTGCCGCTCTGGCTGGAGGCTTTTCAGCAAACCACGTACTATATTCAGCATTCATCTCGCTAAAGTCATCCATGTCCTTCAAAAATACAGTGACTTTGACAACTTTGTGCATGCTGGATCCTGCAGCCTCAAGGACTGCTTCGATGTTTTTTAGTGCTTGTCTGGTTTGATCTGTTATGGAACCTGTAACCATCATATCATGCTCTCGATCATAGGGTATCTGCCCTGAGCAGAATACAAAGCCGTTTGCCTTGATACCTTGCGAATAGGGACCTATTGCCTTTGGTGCCTTTTCTGATGATACTACTTCTCTGTTCATTGGAGTTCATTTAGTGCGGCATCAATCTTCAGCATTAATGTAACGGTCAATGTCTTACTGGAGGGGGTGGAGGAACTGCGTGTCCTCCTACAATCCTGGTTCCGGTTTCTCCACGAAGGGCTTTGGTGATGTTTGGCGGGTCTGTGATTATGGCCATCTCTCCACCGTTCTTGATGAACTCTATACAGGCCTCGACCTTAGGTTTCATACTTCCCGGAGCAAAGTGTCCTTCGTCAAGATATCTTTGAGCCTCGATATGATCCATCTTGTCAATTGCCTCTTGATTTTCCTCACCAAAATTGAGGTACACCTTCTCAACAGCAGTTGAGATTAATAGCAGGTCTGCGTCAAGTCCTGTAGCGAGAAGACTTGATGCTCTATCTTTGTCAATTACCGCCGCAACGCCCTCGAGTTGGCCATCGGTGCCTGCAACGACTGGAATTCCGCCACCACCAACTGCGTAGACGATGATTCCATTCTTATTGAGGGCCTTGATTGCTGGAAGCTCAACAATCTCCCTTGGAATCGGAGAGGCTACAACTCTTCTCCAACCCCTTCCTGAATCCTCTTTTATCTGCCATCCATTAGCTTCAGCACGTTTCTTTGCAGTCTTCTCATCCATGAATGAGCCAATGGGTTTTGCTGGGTTCTCAAATGCTGGGTCGTCTCTTGCTACCCTGACTTGTGTTACGACAGTGGCAACATGCTTTTCGATTGCACGCTTATGGAACTCATTGTAGAGTGCCCGCTGAATCATATACCCAATTGCACCTTGTGTATCAGCTCCACAATAATCCAGAGGAACCGGATGGAGCTCATGTTCAGCGAGTTCTGACCTACGGAGAATAAACCCAACCTGTGGGCCATTGCCTGAGGTGATGACTACATCCCACCCTTCAGCTATCATATCTGCTATGTGTTTACAGGTTTCCGCTGTGGCGGCATACTGATCAGGAACCGTCTTCTTCGTCTTATCCCGAATGAGAGAATTTCCGCCTATTGCGACTACAGCCTTATTTGTCATTCAAATCATCTCTCTCTAACAGAGGTCAATTTGGGGACACTATTCCTAATTAACGATTTCTCCATACCCAGTTTACTGATATTATGCTCGTAGATCATTTAGGTGTCAAAATTGCTATGACAGAAAGCGAGAACGAATCAGCAGAATCGCATGGCTTATTTGCATAGAGCTAGCTGTCGGAATGCGTGGATGTGTCATTGTGGATTGCGACAGAATGCTGGTTTTGTTGCTATATACATTCATATTCTCAATGTTGTGGTTTGTGCTACTGAGTTTGCTAATTCTGCCAAGCAGCGGAATTGTTTCGGACCTAATGGTACAGATAGGTCTAAGCTTGATTTTAGGAGTTGTAACAGCCGCTTTGGCATATGCTGCAACATGGAAGTGATAGGCGTTCTCTACAAGTGACATGAGGCTATGTCGCAGCAGACCCTGGTGCTGGCTCAAAGCTTGAGGAGGCAAAGAGGCTTGGAATTAGGATTTTTAGTGAAAAGGAGTCTATGGAGGTAGTAGGGCTTTAAGATCTATTCACCCGTCTCGTTTCTCTCTAAGCCACTCCTCGCTGTAAGCTGATTCCATCTCAGCAGCGCCGAAAACTGTCTTTCCAGTTATTCCATCGACTAGCGTCTTTGTTCGAAACAGAATCTTTCTATCCTTCTGAGTCAATTCCTTGGCGAATTCCATTGTCTTCCCTAGAAGTTCATCATAGTCGAAGACTCTATCCGCGAGGCCAATTCGCAAAGCTTCTTCGGCTTCAATCGTTCTGCCTGAGAGCAACATATCCTTTGTTCTGGATGGGCCTACAAGATGGAGGAGATTTGAGGCCGCACCCATTCCGGGAAAGATGCTGAGATCAATCTCTGGAAAACGGAGTGCGCCTGTCTTAGAGAAGAATCGAAAGTCACAGGCAGAGGCTATCATAGCACCAAATCCGACTGCATATCCATTTATTGCTGCAAGAGTAATGCAGGTCTTGGCCTCTCGTATCGTCTTTGTCGTCTTTTCTAGCAGGAGAAAGAAGTCCATGTAGGCATCAGGAGCGAGGCCCATCATCATCTCCATATCAAAGCCCGCAGAGAAAGCCTTCTCACCCACACCAGTGAAGATGATCGCCGCAACATCGGGGTCGTTTGTCAATTGCGAGGCCTTCTCCTCAAATGAAACGAACATATCATAGGTTACCGAGTTGAGTTTGTTTGGACGTGATATTGTCACTATGGCAATCGGGTCTTCTCGTGTAACGATAATCTCTCCATCCATAATCGCTCACAGCCTTTGCTCTGTGTGGCTTCATCATCAGATTAACTATAAATAAAGGCTTTCGGGAAGAATCATTTGCTTGTTTCTATGGAATCTTTGCTCTCACGTCATCTCCGAAGGATGAAGAGGTCGCAATAGAAGATGAATAGACTACGAACCTGCAATGGATGTACGATCTCCCATGTTCTGATTCTTGATTCGACTTCAAATCTATAGTCCGTTCCTACCCCAGGTTAATTGAGCAATAGGCTCGATATCACTTCATTCGAAGATAGTCGCGAATTATACCACTCCACACAGCTAAGCTAACAAAGAGACCAAACAAGGCCTGCCCCAACTCAGCGAATATGAATGCTGGAAAGACATAGAGCACTAGAAGGAATGACCAGGCAACCAGGAGTCCTCCCACTATGATAGACGCTTTCCCCAGCAATTCCACTCTTTCTATTGTGCGGTCTCCTCTCTGCTTTATGTAAAATAGTCCCAACACAAATGGTAGGACCATAAGAATCTGCAGCTGGGTTACGAGCGGTATCAAGAGAGCTACCTCGAGATGTCGTAGCTCCTGGTGTCTACTTATACATAACTGAAGGCGTAATCGGGACGCGGTGCTACGATAGGTAGCTAATAATGGACAATATCATTAATCTTCTTCAAAACTTGACTCGGCAAAAACGAGATATAGTTCCAAATGGGTACCTGCTATTGAAGGAGATGGAATATTCTTGTGGGATGCGCCGTTAACGGGCGCGCAAGAGAAGTGGAAAGGTGCAGGTCATGAAATGGCTCGGCAAGTTTCGCGAAAGCGTGGAGAGGCACACCAAGAGGTCGATTCAGAATAAGGTACTTGATGGCATCGCGGTTGTACCGCTAGGCTCAACTAAAGCTGCCAGGAGAGATCAAACAGCTTGGATAGGAGCAGCAATGAATAGACTCGATGCATTAGTTGATGAAGAAACTAGAAATCGAATCCTAGTCGATACTTGTCCACACAAATATCCGAAGAAGCGAATAAGGGAAATGAAATCTAGGCTTCAGGGGCTTGGTAGCATTGATGATCTCTTGAAGGCCATGCGGAGCGACACATCATGGGGTGGAGGTTCCTTCTACGATTACCCCACAAGAGATGGAAACGTCATACATGTCACAAAAGTGCCTTACAATCCTAAGACGCACAAGGCAGCATTGACGGATGAAGAAAAGCGACGGACCTACTGCCATTGCTCTATTGTGAAGAGTAACATGGAGATGATGTCTCCAACCTTCTGTTGCTGCTCGGGAGGATGGGTGAAGCAGCTATGGGAGGGGGTGCTGGGGATTGCCTTGGAAGTGAAAATGACTGAGTCAATCTTGAAGGGGGATAAGCAATGCACTCACTCATTCGAGATTCCGATTAGTCTCCTCTGAGGCAATAAGAATGCCCTGAAAGGTCTGACCTTCTAATCTTGGTGAGATTCATAGTCTTCGATGGCTTTTTGAAGAGCATCAGCGGCTAGATTGCTGCAATGCATCTTCTGGGGCGGCAGTCCATCTAGAGCGTCAGCGACTTCTTTTCTGCTCAATTGCTTGGCTTCTTCCAATGTCATCCCGATTGCCATTTGAGTCGTGATTGAAGAAGTAGCTATGGCAGCGACACAGCCAAAGGTTTCGATTTTGGCATCGACAATCTTCCCGTCCTCGACTTTGATGTACATCCGGAGCATATCACCGCAGACAGGGTTCCCGACGGTTCCTACTCCGTCAGGATTCTCCATTTTACCCATGTTCTGTGGATTCTTGAAATGCTCCATTACTTTGTCGCTGTACACTTTGGGCACCTTCAGTAAGAGGCTGCTATCTGCGTATATTGTTTACTATCGCGCATAAATCAGTTGAAACAAGTTCTAAACCCTTTCTGGATTTATCTTGGAATAGCTAGATGCTCCGTGGCTCAGGGATATCTTGAAATGAGCACAGAGATTGCATTTCAGCATAATAGAAATTGGATCGATTTGGAAAGAGAATTGACATCTAGGGGTTGGATCAAGTGAAGTCTATTAGATTTGGAGTACTCATGCGGACTATGTCCACCAGAGGTCATTACCCCTCCGATGACTGGGTGGAGAAGGTGCAGAATCTGGAGAAATTGGGCTACAGCTCACTCCTTATTTCTGATCACTTCAATAACCAGTGGGAACCTATTGCAACTGCAGCCGCAGTGGCGTCTGTTACTAGACAACTCAAAGTCGGTCCACTCGTGATGTGTGTGGACTTCCGACCTCCAGTGGTTCTGGCCCAAGCTGCTGCAACATTGCATTTAATCTCAAAGGGCCGTTGTGAGTTTGGCTTCGGGGCTGGATGGACTAAAGCTGAATATGACCAAGCTGGAATCCAATTTGATAGTCCTGCTGTCAGAATCAATCGGCTTGAAGAAACACTGGTTGCAGTTAGGCAGATGTGGACTGAAGAGAAATCAAGCTATAGCGGAAATCATATTCACTTATCTGGAATTGGATGGCCAACACAGCTTCCAGAGGGGGAGCGCCCCAAAATAACTGTGGGCGGAGGCGGAAGGAAACTTCTCTCAATGGCCGGCCGCCACGCAGATATTGTTAGTATAGTCCCCTCATGGCCTAAGGGCAGGATTGTGGAGAAGAGTACATCAGACCAAACGTCTTCGATGATTCGGAAGAAGGCTGAGTGGGTCAAGGCCTCTGCAGAGTCTGCTGGCCGCGATCCAAGTGAGATAGAATTGAGTACAGTTCATTGGCAGATGAGGATGACTGATTCCAGAGATGAAGCTCTGAAAGAATACGCAAAGATGTATGGCATTTCATTTGATGTCCTGACCAATACGCCGTTCTTTCTTGTTGGAACCCCCGAGGATATTCGTGAAGAGATAATCAATCTGAATGAACTGACAGGAATCAGTTATTTCGTCGTTCCAGGCAGCATGGATGATTTCAAGAATCTGGAGCAGTTCTCCTCGTTAGTTATCCGACCAATTACTGGCAATTGAGTTTCTAACCGTATGATGTGCGGAGGCTGCCTTGAAATGCATCAAATGGCATGAAAAGGATAGCCACCAGAATTGAAACTCTGGTCTTGAATGAATTCTGCATTAAGGATGAAAAGCAACGAGATGATACAATCCATCTGGCTGCCTTCGCATTGTGACGTAATATCACTCCTTCCTGCGTTTGACAGATTTGGCCAGGGAAAGGATAAACGCCTCAATAGGCGCCATGGCTTCAGGAACAAGAATCACAGAAGCGAACACATGTGGTTCCTTCCGAGAAATGGACAGGCGAGTCAAGTAAGGCGCGATGGCATCAAAATCCGCATGGAACTCCTTTCTCCCAAAAAGACGCTCACCAGCTTCTAGATCTGATACTACAATGTAGAACTGATCGTCTAGATTGCTAAGAGTTAGCTCGCTAGCGCTACCCATCTTGGGCTTTAATACCTCCTCAAGATTCTTCTGTTCTCTTCGAGTTGTCAGTTCGAGATTGAATGAAGCAGGTTTTCTTAGGTTCGCCCGTATTTGGAGTTGGTCAGTTCGGCCGCGGATTTTGCAGTATGCGAGATGAAAGATATTAGACCTGTCAAGCAATAGGACAGTCGATTCAAGTTTTGGCAGAGGCGTATTTGACTTCTGATGATAAGAGAATTTGGCACCTGTATTTCCAAGGAGCCTGACACTGACCTTAGAAGTCGTAGCATCAAATCGATTTGCCACATTCTCTGCAATCCTGCTACGTAGTTTTGATGTCTTCCACCGTCCTATCATCCATGTGCCAATCAAGAAGATTGCCACACCAAAGAGGACTAAATAACCTGTTTCAGCCAAGTTCTGCAATAGTATATACTCCAATCAGCGATTAGGGGATAAATGGCGTCTGTTTCTGTTCCTCCCTTTAAGACTTTGTGAAGCAAAATCGATATATTATCGCTCCTCTGATGAATTGCACAGTTGAATCGAGATGAAGACAAATGAACAGGTAGATGATACGCGTGAGATTTGTGTCGAAGCCTGGAACATGCTTTTTGGTCGTGCCATTTTCGCCTTTCTCTTTCTACCTGATTCTTGGGTGACTGGATATCAAATGAATGATCCGCTGGTCACCAATAGATTCCTCTACAAAGACCGTGTTTGGGTTGGTTCGGGAGAGATTGAATGTCTTATTTCGCGAAGACACGGCAAGGAGAAGCGTCCCAACCTTGATTTCAGAGCCAAGATTGAGGTAGAATTGAAGAAGGATACGCCTATTGCGCCGAGCCCGGAAACACTTCTTGAGGAACACTTCAACAAAGGTCGACAAGTAGAGGAACATGGTGAATTGCATACTGGTGATCATATCGGCAGCTATATTCTCTGGACTACTATGCGTCCTCGCTTCGGAATCTTTGGATCCCCACGTCTCAATGCACAATTGATGGGCTTTATCCCCTGTGACGAAACTTCTCGCCTCATAAAGGTCATTTGGACTTCTCCCACTCCTGAGCTGATTGTTGAAGAATCCGATGTGCTGATTTCGTCATTGAACTCTCTTCTATGTCATGGACATGACATAGAATCATACGAAGATGACCTTCTATAGACATATGGTCCCTTAAAAGAGATGGGAAAACAATAGAAAACGAAGAATTTAATGGGGACCAATGCTAATCGTTTCCGACCGAGACCGAGAACCCCCGAGGAGAGAGAGGTATTCGGCCTTGGAGGTGGTTAGATATGCAATTGCAATTCTCACCTGCAATATTCATCGCGGTCGGACTTGTTATCTACATATTTGGGTATTGGTTATACGCCAGATACATAGATCGCAATGTCTGGAGCCCTGATGCAAAAGTGAAAACACCTGCGCACATGTACATGGATGGTGTTGAATTCTTCCCCACCTCAAAGAGTGTCTTATTCGGTTTCCAATTCAAATCTATAGCAGCTCTCGGTCCCATTAGCGGTCCGTTTATAGCGCTAGTATTTGGTTGGTTACCAGCATTCCTTTGGATAGTATTTGGCACATTCTTTATTGGTTGGATTCATGATTACACATCGGTCATGATAACTGTGCGCAGTGAGGGTGAATCCTTTGGTCCGATTGCCTATCGGATGGTAGGATCCCGAGCCCGCAAAGGTTTGATGGGCTTTATCATCTTCTATCTGATACTAGTGATGGCTGTCTTCGCATACATCTGTGGAGCGTTCTTTAGAGCATTCCCACAGAGTATTCTTCCAACAATCTTCGTGATTGCTGGAGGGGCATTTGCTGGAATCATGATGTATAGAAGGAAGATGAACATTGTAATCTCCACTATTGTGGGCATGCTGTTCATGGTTGTCGGCATCGTATTGGGCATCTGGCTCTATGTAGAGGGCCTTTTGGCTTGGGTTGCCGATACTCCAGTAGAATGGTGGATTATACTGTCCTTGGTACTTGTGTACTTCGGTGCTACATTAGCAATAACAGATTGGGCGCAACCAGTAAACTACGTTGCTTTCTGGCCATGTTTTGTAGCAGTGCTACTCATCATAGCCGGAGCTCTGCTTAGTCCACTTACACAGACAGTGGCAGAACCAGTCATGGTTCAGGTAGATCCAGTGATCACTCTGTTTACAGAGGCAAATGGACCTATTTGGCCAATTCTTTTCGTGGCAATTGCCTGCGGTGCTGTTTCTGGCTGGCATAGCCTAGTGGGAAGCAGTGCAACTGGAAAGCAGATTGCATCTGAGGTCGATGCTCTTCCTGTTGCTGGCGGCTCTATGTTCCTAGAAGGAGTCTTGGCAATGTGTGCCATGTCAGCATATGTTGTCATTCCAGCTGGAGAGGTCGTAGGAGCTTGGTTCGCCAACTTCCCGACTGGTGCAGCAATCCTCACTCAAGGGATGTTTGGTGGAGCTGCTGTATCCGGCGTGGTGCTAGTTGCGTTCTTCGCTATGGTTCTAGAGCTCTATGCAATCACGGTGTTGCAGCTCATGCCTCGGTTCTTCCGTTTGGCTGCAGCTGATCTCGCCGGGCAATCAGCGATTGCTCCTCTGTTTCGAAATAAATGGATTGGGGCATTCATCGGAGTTCTAATTGCGTTCATCTTCGCGGCTACTGGCGCTTGGTATCACATATGGCTGTTGTTCGGTGGCAGCAACCAGCTGCTTGCAGGACTTGCCCTGATGCTCGCGTCGGTGTATCTGGTCCGTGCTAACAAACCCACATACTATACGCTGATTCCCGCCATCTTCATGATCTTCACATGTGAGGCGGCACTCGTATGGGAAGCTTGGGTCTTCGTCAGAGCCCTTATCACTGCGCCTTACTACTATGCACAAGCTGGTAGTATGGTCGCGAATTTGGCAGAAGCAGGTAATGCATTACCAGCTATCGGGCTGACTTGGACCTTCCTCGGCATCGCTGTGATACTGTTCATCCTTGGATGGCTCGTCTTTGCCGATGCTTGGAATGCACTCAGGCGCGGTCCTGAGCAAGCTGATGTATCAGTGGAAGTATCGACTCCAGTACAGTAGAATAGAGTAGCCGAAAGGCTACTTCTTCTTTTTATTTTTGCAAAAGGTACAAGCCACAATACTAATCTGCAATATATGACGCCACAGAGCTGCGGGGTGGATATCATTTGCATGTTTTCAAGAAGCTCAAAGAGTTTTGGGACGGAGTCTGGGCAGCTCAAAAGGAGAACCTTGCGCGCCCACTTATCAAAGCTAATACGTATAACAATGATGCAATGATTCTGACAATCTTTGGCGATTTCTTGGGATACTCATTTCAATCAACCTTCTATTCGAGAAAATTATTCGTCTATTGGTTGGACAGGATTGATCCATGGCGGAAGCGAATACTGAAGGAAAAAGACTTCACTGATATGTAGATTTCACATGGGCATAGTCCTGAAGCGCCTGAGGTTTTCTCACTTCAATTGAAATAGGGATAGTCCATAACACTAATTTGCGCTAATGCAGTAAACAGGTCGAATATCATAGGAGACTGTTATTTGCAGGTCATCAGGGCTATTAGAGAATTCCTGGAAGGAGTCTGGCAATCGCAAAAGGCTAGTCTAGCTGATCCACTAATTAAAGCCAAGGTTCACATCGATGATGCCACGATGCTTGTAATCTTTGGCGAGCTCCTGGGCTATCCATTTCAATCGACTTTCTATTCTAGGCTGCTCTTTGTGCACCTAATTGAACAGATGGCTCCCTGGAAGAGACGGCTTTTGAAAGAGCAGGACGTCATCCTTTGCATGGATGATTGAACCAGCCCCAACCTGATGAAAAGAGTTATAGCAGGTTTCTATATGCCAACGAAGGGGATTGAGATATGAACGCCGATAAGGATGTCGAGGAATCTGAACAGGGTCGTGGCGCAAAAGGCGCCGTGAAAGATTTCTTCTACGGTATGGCGATGCAAGGTATGGCCAGATATGCCCTGAAGACACGCATGTACCTCGAGCAGCTTTTCATGCTCATTACACTAGGCGACATGCTAGGCATTCCCATCCTTCCTCCATACTACTCACTTAAGCTTCTGCCATATGCTGTGCCGAATATTAAGACCTGGAAGCGAACCCTGTTCAAAGAACGTGACTTCACGGACGCTCTCTTCTAATCGGGTGATTCATAGTCTCTGCTATATATCCAATTGGGTGAATCGTATTGTCCAGAAAAATGAGTACCTTCTTCGAATCTAATCCGGACTTAAAAATCGCGGTCTTTGCTGGAAAGGGAGGTTTGGGTAAAACCACATGTAGTGCAGCATTGGCGTCTTGGCTTGCAAAGAAGAGACAACGAATCCTTTGCTTTAGTACAGACCCCCAAGCATCATTATCTGACATTTTTGAGAAAGATGTTTTTGGAAAGGGTTCTGTTACTCTAGCCGAGAATTTGCACGTAATGGAAATTGACGCAGACAAGCGCATAGCCGCCTTTCAGGAAGAGATTCGACAGCAAATCAAGGACATGTACGGCATTGATGAGATTCCCAAGGAGATTGATGAATACATAAATGCGGCAGGGGCTGAGCCAGCTATGCACGAATCCGCCACTTATGATGCGATGGCTGGATTGCTCGCCTCTGATGAATATGGTTTTCATGTCTTTGATATGCCCCCCTTTGGTCATGGCATTCGAATCGTATCAATGGCTCGAATACTAGATGTCTGGGTAGAGAAGATGGAAGAAACGCGAAAGAAAGCGCAAGAATATGGCGAGTCAGCTTGGCAGATGCAACAAAGAACTTCTGCCGCCGGGCAAGACGAGATGCTTGCTGAATTAATAGAGATTCGGAAGAAGCTAAGCTTCTTCCAGAATATTCTTACTGATGCCAAAAAGACCGCTTTCTATATGGTTGTCACTCCTGAGAAGATGTCAATTCTAGATACCGAACGTGCATTGAAGATGTTTGAGCAAATGGACATCACACTAACCGGCGTCATTATCAACCAAGTGTATCCAAGAGAGCTGCTTAAGCGGGATGATCTGAGTCAGTTTCTTCGTGAGCGCATCGAAATGCAGCAGAAGTATATGGTTGAAATCAAGGAGAAACTAGGCAAGCGTGTATGCGCGGTAATTCCGATGTTTGACAGAGAGCCAAAGGGACTCGAGATGATAGGCAAGGTCGCTGATGTTATGATGAATTGGGATGGAAAAATAACGGAGGACTAGAAGAATGACTGAATCCAAGTGGGAGGAATTTGTAAAGCAACATCCGAATATTAAGTTCTTCTTTACCGGTGGTAAGGGCGGTGTAGGAAAGACTGTCAGTGCAGCGGCGATTGCCCAGTACTTTGTCTCTAAGGGGAAAAGGACTCTCCTTGCCTCTTTGAATCCAGTGCATTCACTGTCTACCCTATACGGTCAGGACATGTGGGGACGCGGCATTCAAAAGATCGAAGGAGCGGAGAACCTGTGGGGTGTTGAAGTTGATATCACTAAGAAGATGGCGACTTATAGAGACCAGCTCACAGAACGCATTACCTCGTTTCTCAAGTGGGCTGATATTCCGGTGAACCCCGATGCGTTTATTGAGATTGCTGTCACAAATCCGGCTTTTGAGGAATCTGCCCAATTTGACACAATGACTGACATTATGCTTGAACAGGGCGATGAATATGATGTAATTGTCTTTGACTGCGCCGCAGTGGCCAATGCTATTCGGCTACTTGGTTTAAGCAAAATCTATGACCTGTGGCTTAGTCGTATGATTGAGAGCAGAAAGGAGGCTCTATCCCTTCGAGTGCAGCTCTCTTTCAGGAAGGATAAGATTGCGGAAGAGGTAAAGAGTGATCCGATGCTGGGTGACCTCTTGCGTCAGCACGAGAAGAATCGTAAGGCAAAAGAAATACTTAGTGATGTTGAGAGGACTGCATTCGTTTTTGTGACAATTCCCCTAGCGCTTCCAATTGCGGTTGTGCAACGGTTCATCAAGATGGTACAGGCTTTCGATATACCGGTAGGAGGCGTGTTTGTAAATAGAATCATTCCCAAAAAGGCCGCTGATGAAGATGCGACTGAATACATGAAGAATAGCTATCTTCAGCAGACTAGATACATGGACATGATTAGTGAGCAGCTCGGAGAATTGGTCAACGCCTATGTGCCCCTATACCCCTCTGAAGTCGCAGGCGTCGAGGGGATTGAGAAATTCTGCGAGGACATGCTATCTTTCAGTCCTCAATGACCAATCAATGGATGGCCTACCTCCGCACCAAATTAGCCAAAACAGGCAATACATGACTCTATTGGATCTCATGAAGCGCAGTCTTACCAGAATATATCACTATAGTTAACTTTTAAAGCATTATTCCATATGCTATCTCTGGAATAAGGTGTGTATTAGAAATGGGAATAATGGTTGGACCTGAGGACATCCTGAGTATTGATATCCGGTATCGCGAGAAGCATGACACTACTGATGGCTATGCAGTCGTGCGCCTTCGGGATCATGTGAAGAACGCCAATGTCTTTCATTTCACGTTCTCGATGAGCAATGACGCTTTTTACAGGCAGGTATCAGAACTAAGTAAGGTTTCCAAGAAATCTGGCTACCATCTGGACCTACATGAGAAATCCGGCTTCTTATTGGGTTTGGAGAAAATGATGGTAGGCGCCCTCGCAGGGACTGAGTACCAAAGCTATGGTTGTCCTTCTTGCCGAATGATTGATGCATTCATCTCATCTGAGCGGCATGTAATGCCTTAGGAAAGACATCCTGGTGGAGAAGCAAGGATTTGTGCACTGCAATTCGGCTAGACGACATTCAGATGTTTTTCTGTTAAGCATACTTAAGAGAGTGAAGTTCTTTATTCAATCAACTCACAGCCGGGGTTGATTTGTCACTTGCGAATTGCTATAATGGGTACAGGCGGTGTTGGTGGATACTTCGGAGGACTACTAGCCAAATCTGGTGAAGATGTAGTTTTCATTGCTAGAGGAGCGCATCTTCAGGCAATCAAGAAGAACGGATTGCAGATTCGAAGTCCAAAGGGTGATTTCACTATTAAATCAGTAGCGACAGATAATCCATCTGAGATTGATCCAGTTGATCTGATTCTTTTCTGTGTAAAGGGGTATGACACGGAAGGTGCTGCCAATCAGGTCAAACCTTTAGTGTCAAAAGATACCACAGTTATATCTTTGCAAAATGGTGTAGAGAAGGAAGAGATACTTGGCAGCATTCTTGGTGCTGATCATGTAATGGGCGGTCTGTGTGCGTTGAGCGCCTATATTGAAGCGCCCGGGATGATTAATCATGAAGGACTGGAAAGGCTTGCCTTTGGTGAAATAGACGGGAGAGAATCTGATCGAGGACAGCAAATCCTTGAAGTATTCAAAAGCGCAGGAATAAATGCAAGCCTATCAACAAATATCGTTGCTGAGGAGTGGGAGAAATTCACTTTCATTTGTGCAGTTGGAGGTCTCTGCAGCTTGACAGGCCTGCCTGTAGGCCCAATCTTACGCTATGGAGGAACGAAACAGCTGTATGAGCGGACTATGGCTGAAATCATTGAGATTGCCAGAGCAAAGGGTGTCTTACTGTCTGATGATGTTCTGCAGAGACTAATGAGTTTCTCACTAGGTCTCAATCCTGATATTAGACCTTCCATGTACCGCGACCTGATGAATAAGAGAAGAATTGAGATTGATATCCTAAACGGCGCAGTCGTACGTCTTGGTCGTGAAGTTCATGTTCCCACTCCAACAAATGACTTCATCGTTGCATGCCTCGATGCCATAAACAACGTGAACCTGGGAATAGAAGAGTAGAAAGAATTCAGAGTAGCCATTTTATGGTTCGAACATGATTCTCATATTCAATTTGAACGACAAAGACTATAGGTTGCGGATGCACACTCATGCTTTGGTGATATCATGCGTATCTCAGGTGAAGACGAAGAAAGCAAGTCGGTTATTGATGTTGCGCGCCTTATACTTCTCGCTGCAAGAACTGCTCCTAAAGCGGCAGGCAAAGATGACATTGTAACTGCCATTCTCACAGGAGAGGAAAAGGACGAGGTAGCAAAAGAAATGCGAAAAATGGCTGAAGAATATGGGGAGAATTTCATACGCGATGCCGTGAATGTGGAGCAATCATCAGCACTTGTTCTAATAGGATTGAAGGGTTTCAAATCCTTGGGAATCAATTGCGGTGCCTGCGGCCATGTAACATGCGCTGAGTTCTCAAAGACTGACCATAAGAAAGGAGCCGCATACACAGGGCCAATCTGCACAATCAAGGCCCTCGACTTAGGTATTGCCCTAGGGAGCGCTGCTAAGACTGCGCAGATTCATAATGTGGACAACCGCATCTTCTATCGCGCTGGTGCCGCTGCTGTTAATATGAACTTAATGCCTGACTGTCCCATTATCATGTGCATTCCTCTATCTGCAACTGGCAAAAGTGTCTTCTTTGACCGTTAAGGGGACGCAGTGTGCTGGTTTAGCGCGATTGCCGCTCCTACATCTCAATCTATCGAGCCTGTTATCAAAGCCATTCGATTCTGTAGCATAGGAACACTTCAGAGTTAACTATTCCCTGAAGTGAAATTGGCCTTTTAGAGTTGGGCGATGAGTTTCTTAATGACAGAGTGGTGACGTTTCTCATCCTCAAGGACATGTTCAAGAAGACTTCGTATTGTTTTGTCCTCCACTGATTTGACATTCTTCTTAATTAGCTCAATCATTCCCTCTTCCAGTTTTATATGCCGTTCAAGCTCGATTGGGGAAACATATTCTCCAATTTTCTGGCTCACAGCCAGATCCCATTCTGACGGAGGAAGCATTACGTTCTCTTTAAGGACCTCGAAAATTCTCTTGTGTTTCTTGGAGTCCATAAGAAGTCCTTCAAAAATGAGTCTGAATGCGAAATTCCCTATCATCGCCAATGCATCCCCATATGCCTTGATGGCTCTTTCTTCGACATCTATCTGTCTGTCAAACAATTTAACAAGCTGATCACGATCCATAGTATTCCCTCGTGCTCTTCTTCTGGATTAAGGAATATCGGAAAACCCCTATTTGGCATTTATTATATGTCAAGATATGTGCGTCGGACTCAAGCCCTCGCAAGAAGCGACCTCGTTCTAAACATCTGCATGCTAGTTTCAATAAAGCGAGTCTGTGAAGTCACGTTCCTTGAACAGTGAACGCTTCCAATTTCTGATATTGGGAACCGCGTAAGGCAGGAGCTTCAATGAATAATAAGGTGGAAGAATCGGTATGCCCAGCATATCACCGTATGTTAAAATCAGAAACAGGTTTTCAAGGTACATACGTGTCTTTAGAGCATATCTTGCCATCCCATGAAATGCCATTCCATAGATAACATCTCTCACAACTTGCACTATTCTTCGTTTCTTTTCAGTCAATTGTCTGACCTCATCGGATTTCTTTGTTGGGCTATCTAGGCTATCTCAGTTCGATTCAATACCTTATGACTCACTTCTATTTCTTTATGCACCTTTTGATTCTGCCGGAGGGCAGTTATGAAGGCACTAGGTAATCTATGTGGCTAGATTCTTCACCAGTCGTCCTCTGGTAAATCATGGTGATGGTCATTCTCCTCAGCGTCTGCAAAGTACCCTCCAGTTCTGAGTGGGCTGAACTCCCTCAACCGTTCGACAACTGGCACGAGGGCTTCGACGAAGTCGTCAATCTCCTCTTTTGTGTTGAACCTCGAGAAGGATGCTCTCACTGAACCATGTGATATCTCTGGAGGCAGTCCGATGGCTTTGAGCACGTGACTGCCGGTCAGTGTCTTTGATGAACATGCAGAACCTGTGGAGACCGCGAATCCCTCCATATCAAGATGAACAAGAATGGCTTCGCCTTCTATCATTTCGATGACCATGCTGAAAATGTGCGGAACTCGATTCACCGGATGCCCTGTTATCTTGAAACCAGTCAGACTCTCTGAGATTCTCTCTTCCATATACTGACGAAGCGATAGAAGGTACTCGTTCTCATTTTCACCCCAAATCTCAATGGCTTTTCCTAGTCCGACCGCTGCTGGAATGTTCTCCACTCCAGGTCTAAGACGGCGCTCCTCATCCCCACCTTCCATTACCTTGGTGATTCGAGTCTTTCTTCTAATGAATAGCGCACCTATTCCTTTTGGTCCATGAATGTGATGACCATCGAGAGTGACAAGATTGACAGGGTTGGTTTCTGTATCAATGGGCACTTTGAGAAAGGTATGAGTTGCATCAGTGTGAAACATAATGTCCTTCTCAGCAGCTATCCTTGCTATCTCATCTATGGGCTGTAGAGTGCCTATCTCGCCGTTTGCATGTTGAATAGAAATCAACTGCGTGTCCTTTCTAATCGTGCTTAGAAGCTCATCAATGTCTACAAGTCCGTATTCATCTACATTGAGATATGAGATGTCATACCCTGCATCGGCGAGTCTTCGGCATGATTCCAAGACTGACTGATGTTCAATTGGAGTAGTTATGATGTGTTTGCCCCTCTTCTTATTGGCAATGGCAGTCCCTCGAATTGCTAAATTGTTTGCCTCTGTGGAACCTGAAGTGAACACTATAGCCCTCGGATCGGCGTTGAGCGAGGCTGCGACCATTTTCCTCGCGGTTTCGAGACCCGTAAGCGCTGCTACATCCCTTGAATGACTGAGTTCAAGACCGGCTGTTCCATAGTGCTCCCTAAAATAGGGGAGCATTGCTTCAATCACACATTCATCTACCTGAGTAGAATTAGCGTTGTCGAAATAGGCCACCCTTTCTTACTCCCTATTGCATGCATTGCAGTCCATGTGGACACCTTCACAGTGCTCCCTGTGCACTTCACAAAGGGCTCCTTCATCACGCAGGATCTTAATGAGGCGATTTATCTCTCTTGTTGTAGTTTCATAGGCGTGGTCACTTGGATCACGTGGGTCTGTCTTGCTCCAAGCTTCCATCATTCTATCCGCCGACTTGAGAAGCTCGGGCCTTAGACTGTCAGGAATGTCCACTTGATCGCCTCTGGATCGTTTAGGCTTGTCCTTCTTGCTGAGCATATATTGGGTTACAGCTGGCTCTGTCACTCCTAGCATGCGGGCAATGGTCTTCTGAGCTTGGCCTCTATCAAACTTCATCACCTTGGCAAGCTCTCTTCTCAATGCAGGGAGAATATACCAGACTTCCACCTCTTGAGGCATCAACCATTTTCTTACTTTGCGCTGCTTAGGTTTCGACTCTGACATCCATCTGACCCTCATTCACTATTGTTTCATTCACAATAGTGAAGAATAGTCCCATATAAGCATGATGGCGAGGGCAGGGTTCTTGGATTAACAAAGTGGCATAAAACGAGTTAAGAGGTTTCAATTCACGAATATAGATGGTGGAAGTGCTTGGTTTCTGAAACAATGAAGGAGGCAGCAAAGATAATCTCCGACGCGGAATACCTAATTGCTCTAACAGGTGCCGGTGTGTCAAGAGAATCAAATGTGCCTACATTCCGTGGTGTCGATGGGCTTTGGAGGAATTATGATCCAATGGAGCTAGCCACTCCTCATGCCTTCGCTCGAAACCCCAAGCTTGTATGGGAATGGTATTCATGGCGCCAAGGCCTTATTTCCGAGTGTGAACCAAACCCGGCACATACAACCCTTGCCGAATGGGAGGCAAATGGCATTCTAAGCCATTTGATAACTCAAAATGTTGATGGTCTCCACAGGCGTGCAGGATCGAAGAAAGTGTTGGAAGTGCATGGGGATTTGTGGGCAACAAAGTGTACTTCATGCAGCTTCCATGGTCGATTGGATTCGCCAGCAAAAGGAATCCCCCTTTGCCCTGAATGCGGAAATATGCTTAGACCCGATGTTGTCTGGTTCGGTGAGAGTCTGGACAGACGCATCATGGCTCGCGTGCATGAAGAGCTTGCATCAGCAGACATTATACTTGTTGTGGGGACCTCAGCCTTAGTCCAGCCCGCGGCTTCTTTTCCCCTGGTTGTGAAGCATGCTGGTGGGATGATACTGGAGGCTAATATCGAACATACTCCGCTTACTCCGATTTCCGATGTTCATGTTTCAGGAAAAGCCGGAGAAGTCTTGCCATTAATTGGCCAGCTTCTTTAGACTAAGCTAGTGGGAACAAATAAATGCCGGATGGAGGGCTGGGCGTTTGACGGGATGTCAGCATGAAGATTCTTGTGACAGGGGCTACTGGATTTATTGGCAGGAAACTTGTAGCTGCTCTTGTCGAAGAAGGTCATGATGTAACAGCATTTGTGAGGCCCACAAGCAATAAGGCGGGCCTTCCTGAAGGTATTAGGTACTGCGAGGGCGATATGCTAGATGAACCATCTCTAAAGAATGCAGTTGAGGGACAAGATGCTGTAATTCATCTTGCTGCATACTTTGATTTCTATCCAACTGATGTTGACCTTTTGTATCGCGTAAATGTCGAGGGTACTAGGAATCTCATGAAAGCATGTGTTGGAACATCTGTCCAGAGATTCATCTATTGTTCAACTACTGAAACGATAGGTCCAGTGAGATATCCGCCAGGCAATGAGGACACAGAGCTCAGGCCCCAATTCGACTATGCGAAAAGTAAGATTGAAGCCGAATGTGCAATTAGGGAGATAACCAATGAAACAGACCTGGGCCATGTTATTATCCGCCCAACTGGGAGTATGGGAGAGGGAGAGCTATATGTCATTTATGAAATAGCTCAGGAAGTGCATGGAAACAAAGTCTTTGCTCTACCCAGAGATCTGAGCACCGAATTCATGTATACCTACATTGATGATGTAGTATCTGGCTTTATTGCAGCTCTCACGCCAATTACTGTGCTCAATAACACCATTATACTCTGCCCAGATGAGAAAATGACCTGGGAAAATCTCCTGGAGTTGATGACAACTCATCTTGGTGCTAAACCACCTCGCCTTCGTGTTCCGAAGATTCTCGCGAAATTGGGTATGGCTATCTTGAGCCCATTCAAGAACCGGAAGAGGATGACATTCTTCTGGCATATGAAATCTGTTGACATTATTACTGGCGATGATCGTGTGTTTTCAAACGAGAAAGCAAAGCGTTTGCTCGGATGGGCTCCTATGGTTTCTATGGAGGAGGGATTCCGAAGATCAATTGAATGGTACCTCGAACAGGGGTATCTCCAAAAGGAGTAGATAAAATGGATCCGTTGATTGGCTTCATTCTGATTATATTCCCCATTGCGCTTGCATTTATCATGCTGCTATTCTTGAAGAAGGCTGCAGATGTGACTGGTGCGGTAGTATGGTTCCTAACACTTCTGATAGCGATTCTAGCATTCCAAACAGACATCAGTATAGCGCTCGTGTCAAGTCTAGCTGGAATTGTCAAATCATTCCCCATTTCGCTGATGGTTGCCACGTCCATTCTCATGATTACTTGGATGCAAGAAACCGGAGCTCTTCAGAGATTGATTGTGTTCTTCAAGACGCTCGGTGGAGGCAGCCGACCAATGCAGATTCTTGCCATTTCTTTTGGTCTAGGCCTATTCTTGGTGGGAATTGGAGCGACTCCAGTTTCAATGTTGCCTCCTGTAATGCTAGCTTTGGGTTTCTCGCCGCTAGTCGCTGTAGCCCTGCCATCTATTGGCTATGACCCTCTGACAACATATGCTCTCCTTGGAGTGCCTGCTGTTGTCTTTAGAGGAGAGTATTCTCAATGGGCTACTCCTATCACACTTCAGGAGTCAGGTGCTGCATTTGCAGGGTTCATGCCAATAGTCAGCATGGGCATTGCCATCTCTATGCTATGGATTGCTGGTGGACGTAAGCTTCTCCTCAATAGGGAAGGATTGATTCTTGCCGCAATCTGTGGCCTAACGGCAGGAGGGATGGCGATTCTATGCAATATCGTATTTCCATTGACTACTTTGACCAATGTCTTTGCGGGTGCAATGGTTCTTGTGATACTCACTATCTACACTATAGCAAGAAAACATCCAATGCTAAACAGACAAGTCTTGGATGACTCGGACCTTCAGGTAGAGGAGCGTATGAGTCTCAAACGGGCAAGCATTCCATGGGTCATCCTTGTGGTTCTTAGTCTCATCACAAATCTGATACCTCCAATCTTCGACTTGCTCTTCAATCAGTTGAGCTTCCCCATAACTCTGGGGAGTTATCCACGACCAATCAGCACTCGTTTTCTCTGGCAGGCGTACACACTCATGCTCATATCTACTATTGTGGCGATTCCGTTCTTCAAGCGTGATTCACAGGTTTTGAAGAATACGTTCTCGAAGTTCATGAAGAGAGCTCCCAGACCAGTACTGGCCGCCGCTATTTTCTTTGCAATGGCTGAAGTGTTGAATTTCAGCGGGTGGATTGTTGGTCCAGGTGGAGGTTGGCTCTCGCCAACTGATCCCGTCAACGGTTTGGACCCCACTAACAACATGGTGTATCTGCTTGCCTCAGCAACAGCAGGACTTGGGATCGCTTATCCTCTGCTTGCGCCATTCCTGGGACTTCTAGCAGGTTTCATTTCAGGCTCCGAGACTTCTGCCATCGCAATGTTCACAAGATATCATCACGAGACATCTGTCTTGATTGGGGCCAACTCAATGGTAGTTGGTGCTGCTAATGGTATCGGTGGCGGGCTAGCAAGTGTACTCAGTCCTGCTAAGATTCAGAACGCGGCGGCAGTGATTGATGAGATTGGGATTGAAGGAGAGGTCATCAAGTACGGGGCAGTGGTTGCTGTACTCATGACGCTGGCCACCGCAATCTTAACGATGATATGGGCGTTTGGTTGACACTCTATTGTAGTTCGTCAATTTTCGCCGCAATGATGAAGTCATTGTCATGAAGACCTTTGATTGCATGGGTGTATAATGTCAGGGTCACCTCATTCCAGTGAATGAAAATGTCAGGATGATGGTCTTGCTCATTTGCAATATCAGCCACCTTATTGACAAAGATCATCGCCTTCTTGAAATTCTTGAATTTGAACACCTTCTCGATTCTATCAATACCCTCTTTCTGCAGCGTCCATCCTGGAACAATGTTCATCATCTCAGTGATTCTCGAGGTTTCTAAGGGAGGGATTCCTCCTCTGCATGGCACGCAAGTCAAAGTAGCGAGTTCTTTTCGAGTCTTAGCCATTAATCTTCACTCAATCTTGCATTCACTTGAGCAGACTAAAACCTAGTGATGTATCCAATAATTCGGCCGAAAAAGCCAAAGCGTGATTCCTCATATTATGTGTCAAATTCGTGTGTGCGGAGACATGATTGTTATGTCTGATCAAGGAGATGGAACTGAGATTTCCAAGGTATTGGGAAGCATCTATGGCTCAATGGTCATTCTAGCTGCAGTCCTGCTGTTTCTGTCTATCACTTTTGGCAGTCTAAATCTCGACGTCCAAAATCGCGCCTTCACATTATATTGGCTTGTTGGCGCAATGATGGCGATTACCGGTGCCGAACTAGCAAGAAACCTGTACAAGTCGGGAATGAGTCTTTTCACCTTCATAATATTCCTCGTCGTCAATCTCTTTCTTGTAGTGTTCTTGATGGTTGTTTTTGCAGATATGCTGAGCACTGAGGCCGCAAATGCAGCTATAGGGATGGTCTTGATTTACCTTGTTGCGGTAGCAGCTTACTACTTAATCCTAGTTCTCTGGACTTTGAGAGAGTGGCGTTCTAAATAGAAGGGCTAAGTGAGTTTATCTTCCTATTATCCAGCATCGGATGGAGAACTATATCAGACAGGCCGCTGTGTCATTCTCATGGCTCTTGAGAAGGTAACTGACAGAATATTCGCAGATGTCACTGGAGAGAATGGCGGCAACTTTGGGGCCATTGTGCTTGATGATGAGATTATGATGGTCGACTCAGGTATGATGCATCTAAAGAGCGCTCTAGCCAAGGAGTTCTTGACAAGCAACTTCGGTTTGCCAATTAATAAGATCCTGCTCACTCACTATCATTCTGATCACGTACTTGGGGCTCAAGCATTTGAACCAATGAGTTTCATCAGTTCTAGCCTGACTCGGGAGATTTGTGAAGCTGCTCTAGATGGTCAGTGGTCTGAGGAGGAGTTGAAGGCTTGGGGTGAGGAATCCAAGGACACTCGTCCTGATTTATGGGAATCTTTTCAGTCGGTGAAAGTCCTTATTCCTGATATAACGTTTGACGAGGAGCTCAGATTTGGTGAAGATGTTGTGTTTCGTCACATAGGGGGACACACAGCTGGTTCTTCCATTGTCATTGTTGAGCCTGAGCGAGTTCTCTTCATTGGAGACCTCCTGTTCCACAAGTCCTTTCCCTATGCAGGGGACAGCACATGTGATCCAGACCGCTGGATATCTGGCCTTGAAGAGATACTATCGGATGAGTATGAAGCTGTAATTCCGGGTCACGGTTCCATCTGCAGGTCTGATGGGATCGTTGAGCAGTTGGAGTTTCTTAAGAAATTCAGGGATTTGATTAAGGGTGGCATTGAAGAGGGCTTGACATCTAAGCAGTTCCTCGATGAGAAAAGAACACCTGACTATTTCCTAGAGGGCGCTGAACACCGAGTGAAGATGTCAGTTGAACATTGGTTTTCATATTATGAAGGATGATTACGCAATGCGGCTACTTAAGTCAGCTAACATTGGCACCCTTGAGCTCAAGAATCGCCTAGTGCTTCTTGCCACTCATCTTGGATATTGTGAAGAAGATGGCGCCGTAACAGACAAATTAGTGGAGTTCTATAGGGAAAGGGCTCAATACAGACCCGGTCTCATAATTGTTGGCGGTTGTTATACAGAAAGACATGGGTCCAGTGGACCCACAATGATTGGTATCAGTCAAGACGATCACATTAAAGGTCTGAAGAGGCTCACCGATTCAATCCACTCATTCGATGTGCCAGTCGCAGCTCAACTTTACCATGCAGGGCGATATGTCCCTTCCTTGATACTTGGCGAGCAAGCCGTTTCAGCATCAGCTGTACCCTGCAGACTTACCAGAGAGACGCCTCGCGCCCTTTCAATTGAAGAGATTATGAACACAGTGGCGAATTTCGCGCTCGCTGCTGAACGAGCAAAGAAAGCAGGCTTCGATGCTGTGGAAATTATAGGTTCGGCAGGGTACCTGATTAATCAGTTTCTTGCACGGGCAACAAACAAGAGGGATGACGAATACGGCGGCGACCTTGAGTCGAGAGCTAGATTTGCTCTAGAGGCCGTAAGGTCAGTGAGGGATGCAGTGGGACACGAGTTTCCTGTTCTCTATCGGATGAGTGGAGAAGACTTCGTTGAGGAAGGAAACACTTTGGATGACAATAAAACCCTGGCACCATGGCTAGTGCAAGCAGGAGTGGATTGCATCAATGTCACAGGGGGCTGGCACGAAACGCGAGTGCCACAACTTACGATGGACGTGCCGCGTGGGCACTTTGCATACCTAGCAGAAGGCATCGCGGATGTTGTCGATGTTCCGGTGATTGCCTGCAATAGAATAAATAGCCCCACGATAGCAGAACGAATTCTTGCTAGAGGCAAAGCAGAACTGATAGGCATGTGTAGGGGATTTCTCTCAGACGCGGCGATAATGGAGAAGATACGTTCAGGAGAGGCGGAAAAGATTCGCACTTGCATCGGGTGTAATCAAGGTTGCCTAGACATGGTGTTCCAGCTTCAGGCAGTCACTTGTGCAATTAATCCTGAAGCAGGATATGAGCTAAATAGAAAGCTAGGGGCTAAAGGGATTGGAAATATCGCAATCATCGGAGCAGGAGTAGCTGGTCTGGAAGCTGCACGAGTTTTCGCCATGCGGGGCTTCAAAGTGACTCTGTTCGATGAAAACAGGCGAGTGGGTGGTCTCCTGAATCTAGCGTCGCGCATACCTGGTCGTGGTGAATTTGCGTCGTATGTCGTGCACCAAGATCGAGAGATGAGGCGCTTGGGTGTAGACCTCAGACTTGGCTCAAGAGTTAGCGTGGATTCGATTGGATATGCCGGATTTGACAGAATCGTGTTTGCGGGTGGTACTCATACCGCAGTGCCACCAATAGAGGGAGTTGAATTGCCTCATGTGGCAACTGTGAGAGATATGATTGAGAGATCTCCAAGGAATTTGGGTAGAGTTGCTATCATTGGTGGCAACGCGTTGGGCTGCTATGCATCAATATTCCTGAAATCGCGCGCTGACTCTGTGGACCTTTTTGAGAAGGGTGAACGAATAGGTCTTGATCTCGGTCGAACAACACGTTGGGTGATTCTCAAGGCCATGGCTGAGAAGGGAGTCACTGTACACCGGAACGCGGAGATAGCTCAGATTGCCAAGGACTATGTTCAAGTCAGCTCTGCAGAAGAACTTACACTAATAGGCGTTGATACCGTAGTAGTGGCAGCTCGATCAAGACCGAAGACACGCTTCATTGATGCAGCGAAAGAGATGGGATTAAAAGTCGATGTCATAGGGAGCGCAGCTGGCCATGAGTGGCTCTTAGATATTGTTCATGGGGCGTATATCTATGCTAGCAAACTCTCATTGTGAGATATATCCCATTGAGATGCCCATGAGAATAGTCTTAATAACATAGAATATGGACTTCAAAACGCGTACCATCAATGGAGATGAAAAAGTGGCTATAGGCGATGAATATCAGACTACATTGATTACCTATCCTACTCATGCCGAGCTAAGCACAATTCTTCAGAATCAGTTTGAAGTCCTTGATGAGCAATTCTATCATGGTATGCCGACTTTCGCAGTCAGATGGCATGAGGGAATTGTCCCATCTACAGAGGAACAGGACCTTGTGTTCAGAGGAATTGCAGACCGGTGCGAACAGCTCTCAGTCTGGCCAGTTGTCAGATGGAGGGACAAGACCAATGGCGAGTACTTCATCCGCTTTGTTCCCAAGGAGAAGCAACCCAAATCGGACGTGAGAGTCAATTACGGTCTCTTTGTTGCCACAATGGGAACCATTGCTCTAGCTGGATTCTGGCAAGCGACAAGTCCTGTCTTTTTGACGCTATTCTATGGAGCCACAGGCTACACAATCTTGGATATTCTCTGGACAACGCTCATTTTCATTGCAGCCCTCATGGGGATTATATTCACACATGAAATGGGGCATTATCTATCAAGCAGGAAATTAGGAATAGAGGCGACTCCTCCATATTTTATTCCAGGACTACCTCAGATTGGCGGCACGTTTGGTGCATTCATTCAGCAAAAGAGTCCGCCCTACAATCGAAGGGACCTATTTGACATGGGAGTAGCTGGTCCGCTGGCTGGTTTCGTAGTTACCCTCTTGGTCCTCATCTGGGGCTTCTTCCTGTCCGTTCCTGTTACAGCTGAACAGATTATTGCCATCGATGCAGCCTACCCAGGAATGTCAGGATCTATCGGGGTCCCACTTCTCTTCCAATTGATGGAAATCTTGTTTGCTGACCTCATCCCAGCAGGAGGAACCCTCTACATGCATCCTGTTGCATTTGCAAGCTGGATCGGAATGCTCATTACATCTCTGAACCTCTTCCCTATTTCTCAGCTAGATGGAGGACATGCACTACGTGCGATTGTTGGAGGAAAGAACCACAAGTACATTGGTTGGGCAGGAATTGTAGTCATGTTGCTAGCTGGCTATTATTTGATGGCAATTCTTATCCTATTCATTTCACAAGGCGGAGAGCATCCGGGGCCGCTGAACGACACAATAGAGATTCCTCTCTGGAGAAAGGTGCTCTTTGTCGCTTCAATGATAGTCCTAGTCCTATGTATCCCACCACTCTGGGAGATGGTTGGCTTCTTCTGAGGTATCGGGGGTTCTACTGAAGACAATTATTGCAGCAATATCATTGCAATCAACTAGCGGCCTGTCCGTGACATCATTTGATTTTGAGTCTTGAATGATCCATTCCTCATCCTTATCAATGGATTTGAAAGGCCAGCGGTGCTCAAGAGCCTCGCGAAAAGTAGTGCCGGGAGCTCCGGATACTAAATGTTCCACAATCTCATTTGCAGTCTTTTCCTGAACGATTCTTGTTACCCTTGCTGTATCATAAGGTGCAGCATATTCTGGCATATCCTCTGAAGCCGCGACTTTGATGCATGCCATAACGGAGCCTGCCAGAAAGACAACCATTAGCCCAATGGTGATGCCCCAAGCCAAAGTTCCGCCAAGATTGGTCACGCTTACTAGGATGGGTAGGGCTGCATATACAATGAATATCCAGACCATAACGAAGAAGAGGAAAGCTACGATGCATATTGTCCTTCGAGGATTTCTGCGCAATATCGGTTTACCATATCGTCTCAACTTATGCCCGAGGTGAATTAGTCACCTAGACTAATAGGCTTTGGCACCAGTTGCGTATTTCACGGTTATTGCGAATGTCATGCAGTCTTTCTTAGGCGGACCATTCTGGAATATGTTGGTTTCTTCAGAATGCTCCAAACCATCGCCTATTGGCTAGAACGATTTCTATCCGTGAAATCCAAGCTGATCCCAACTAGTACAATAGTTAGAGTTCCCAACGAAAGCCCCCAAAACCACGGTTGGAGAGCAGAATCCATATTCTCCAAGAGTGGTAGGATTGGGAAAATAGCTAGTATCCATAGGACTAGAAGAAAGAGAAACCTGAAACGATATACTGCCGAACCTTGGTTGTGAGCTCTAGACACGATATCCCAATTCAAAATTCACATCTTAGCTAATAGCCTTTTGGAAAAAGCCTAGGAAAGAAGAGCGATAGAGGAGGAATGAACCCTCCTCATCCAACAGTTGAATTGATTTTCTTAGTCCTCATCAAGATCCCATTCTTCTGGGATTCTCATGACGCCTAGCTCGAGGAGGCGGTCCATCACCTTCAGAGCGGCTTCATCAATCTGGGGCTCAAACTTTGCACCAGTGATGACGAGTTTGCCTGAGCCAAACAAGAGAATGACTACCTTGGGGTCTCTCATTCTATAGATCAGACCAGGGAACTGCTCAGGCTCATAGAGCGTGTTCTCGAGCTTCATGGCTGCCAACTCGAGATTGAGCTCAGCACCTAGGCTAGCGCTTGCTACGATGTTCTGGACAACAATGATTGGCTTTCCTGTTATCTCTATGCCCGCCTCTTTGATGTTTTTGACGATCTTATTGACAGCGCGTTTTGCCTCCTTCTCACTCTTTGCGCCCGTACACACCATTTTACCTGAGTTGAAAATCAGTGTGGCTGTCTTCGGTTTCTTCAATCGGTATACAAGTCCGGGGAACTGCTCCGGGTCAAACTCGACGTTTGGCATAGTTGCCGCGATCTCATCGAGGTCAAGCCTCTGATTGAGAATGACGGAAGCTACGACGTTCTCTATTTTGGTCTTTGGTTTTGGAACTGGCATCGAAAATCTCTCCCTTATATAGTATATAAGGCACGCATTTGCTCTTCTTCTCTTTATAAGCCTTATAAAGGTGTGTACACGGGCGTTCTTTTCTACAGAACGCTAGAATTCGAGCCCTGTCAACTGGTTTTTATTTAGAATAGTATTCGGTTAGTCATGCAGTCGTCCAAGTTAGAGTCCTACCTTAAGGAGAGAATGCCTTCCCAAGACTTCCATGTATCACAAATGATAGAGATAACAGATGGTTGGGAAACTGACATCTATTCATTTGATTTGGAGCGAATCAGGGGCGACGATAAAAGCATTGAGAAATTGGTCGTTCGACTATACTCGGGTCCTTGGGCAGCTCACAAAGCTAGAAATGAGTTCGGTCTTCTACAGCGTCTTCACAGAGCGGATTATCCGGTACCAAAGGTTTCTCTCTTGGAAGTTAACTCAACACATCTTGGACAACCATTCATATTGATGGAAAGAATTGAAGGAAACCCAATGTGGAACTTTCTGGAGTCAGAAACAGATTCTTCACCACTCTTTCGGCTATTTTGCAGGCTATTCTTTGACCTGCACGAGCTGGATTGGCGCTTATTAGTAGAGAATGAAGACGAATTCGAGGGACTTGACTCAGAGAAATCGGTTTCGCGTTGGATAGAGAAATATGAAGGACGAGCTAAGGAACTTGGCAACGATGAGCTTCTCGAACTTGTGGAGTGGCTTAGGGGCAAATCTGATAGTGTATCATTTGCGAAGCTCTCAGCTGTGCATAATGACTTCCATCCGAATAATATCTTGATTGACAGCAGTGGCCAACCATTCGTGATTGATTGGACTGCAGCAGATCTGACAGACTACCGGGTAGACCTAGCGTGGACCTTGGTCTTATCCAAAGTATATGTTGGGGATTCGATGCGCGACATTATTCTAAGGGGATATGAGAAAGCCAGTCATAAGAAAGTTGAAGATATACAGTTCTTCGAGGCCTTAGGCTCTCTTAGGCGGCTTACAGATATCATAGTTTCTCTGAATATCGATTCCGAAAACATAGGATTGAGAAATGGGGCGGCTGATATGATTCGAGAACAATTGCCGCAAAACATGACTCTTCTGAAAATTGTCAGAAATCACACAGGTCTTGAACTCCCTGGGATTAGAAGGATGATGAGTGGCGAAAGGACCCAGCGCTAGAGATTACTCTTTGATATGAACATCTGCCCAAGTTGACGCCCTTTCCACACTAGGTATCTCTTCAAGAGCACGAAAGATCACCAGTCCTTTTTCAGATGCCCTCTCAAGTTCTATGAGAGCTCCCTTGGACTCGGCTAGCAGATATAACGCATCGCAATGGTCAAGCCAAGGCGCATCCCATAGCATGTAGTCTTTCCAATCCATAGGGACTCCATTTTCATTCGCACGCAGATCTACCCAGTGCAGGAGATGTGGTATCAGCGGGAAGTGTCCCTTCTTCCAAATGTGAATCCCTGCGTCAATGGCCCTCTGAACATTCTCTTCTATCTGTTCCATTGTATCATCTGTATATGGTCCCGCAACATAGATCTTCATGCTCTGCATCTCATATCACCTTGTATCCGTCTGACGTTCAGCTGAATATGAAGAAGAGGCTCATAGAAAAGATGTAACCAACGGTTCCACCAATAACAATCCCCATTGTTATCTCTCGATCTATTGATTCCCTTAAATAAGAAACAAGACTGAGTGTAATTGCTACGCAAATGAGCGGGAGTGCAAAAGCGCTGATCACTAGCTCCCATAGTCCAAGTAGAGTCATATCACCAAACATCGCTACTGCATAGAAATTGGTGAGGAGGATTATTGCAAGATTGAAGCTACCGAGTTTGAAAGGATACTCCAATACGCCTCCTTTCAGATTGCCGTAGGCCCAAATCATCAGAACGAATATGAATACTGCTATCTCAGCTACTGGAAAACGTCCTATAGCCCACAGAATATCGAATGATAGAGCTACGATGATTAGCACCATCTGGAAGACATCATCGAACCGTTGTTCTCGTGTTCTTTCGCTCATCATCTCATACTCTCTCCTTCGCTCCCTTGAACCATCGTGCTACAATAAGATATCGAAGGTTTTTAAGTCACGATTCCCACCCCGGTAACCTCTGCTTTAGAGGAGTTGATGAAAACGAGCGAAAGTATGTCATGGGATAAGATGATCCTACTCATTCTCTATGCTGTTGCTTTGGCGATGGGCGTTGCTGCTATTGTCCTGCCTCTGCTTGGCCAGGCTGTTGA
>JBHLQS010000010.1:0-34200 GCA_048883405.1 Candidatus Thorarchaeota archaeon | reverse complement strand
TCAACATGATGTTTGATGATCTTCTCAGGGCTCTCTTCTGCAAGCTCCTCGATAGACATTCCGCCTGCGCCACTTCCTATGACAACATACTTGCGCTCATTTCTGTCGACGGTTATCCCTGCATAGATCTCCTGTTGAATGTCAAGCATCTCCTCAATCAAGACTGCCTCGACAGGCAAATCGTTGATTTTCATCTTCAGTATCTCTTCAGCATACTTTGCTGCTTCTTCGGGCGTGTCAGCAAATTTGATTCCTCCCGCCTTGCCTCTCTTCCCTGCAAGAACCTGCGCTTTCACAGCCACCGGCTTGCCGACCTCTGCAGCTCTTTTCTTCGCCTCATCTGGGGTTCTGGCTACTCCACCAGGTGGCGTAGGCATGCCAAAAGCTCGAAAGACATCTTTTGCCTCGTGTTCGAACAACTTCATGAATATTCACCGGGACGCGAAGGATACTAACCCTTGAACTGGAGCCCCGCTCGATGGTCCTCCCGTAAAAAGCTATCTGATTGCACCTATGAGTGTTCGAAGATTGTCCTCCATTGCAATGCTGTCTTTCTTCAGCTTGTCCTTTCGTTTTTCCCCCATCAGTCCTAGCAAGGTCATATTGATGTAGTCGATCTCCTCGATGCAGTTCTCGACGATTCCTGGCATCTCATTCTTGTCACACACGAGGTCCTCAATATTATCAGCCGGGAGCGCATCTATAATCCGACTCATGACCTCTCTTGGTAGATTGCTTCTTGCCGTAGCAACGCCGAGCAGGATGTCCTTTAGATTCCCCTTGCGCTCCGACATCGCCTTCATTACGCGTTTGGCATCAGGCACTGGAACTCCAAGATAGGTTACATTCTCTCCTAGTTCCGTGCATCTGATTGTTTTCTTGACACGCTGAACAAGCCCAGCTCTCTCAAGTTCACCAATTACCTCAAGCCCTCGAAGTGATTGCTCAATAACGCTAGACGCATATTGCTTGGTGTCTTCCCCTTTCAAGGCATGTTTTGCGAACTTCACGAGATGTTTACAGAGTCTATGTCTTCGTATGCCCTGATATTTCCATGATTCACATGAACAAGACACACCATCAGATGCCTTCAGGGATACGTAGTGCCACATCTCTCTACTCCCACTGCGAACAAGTCCTTCGATCTTGGAGGGGTTCAAGGAAACGACCTTGACACTCTCGTCTGGGATTTCTTCTGCACGTTTTTCTGTAGATCTAGTAGTCCTCAGTGAAACAAGCTGATCCACAGTTGTTCCATCAGAAGTCAAGGTGCCGTCTCGAATAGGACCGGTCATTCGGTTACTTGTAGCCCAAAAGGTTCGATTGATTACGGAGAAGGGGTCCACAGAATCTTCGGAAACCCCACATATCTGGCCAAGAACCAAGTCCTGGATGTTTTCTGTATCATCCATGACACTGTCTACCTCGCCTTCTCTAGGAATGATGTTTCCCTCTGAATCGGCGACGAAATATTTTGCTAGAATGCGCGTTTTTTCTTCCTCATTGTCTACAACCACTATTCCGAATGCATCGTTGTCTATTCCCCGTCTACCAGCTGATTGCAGTACATCGTTTAATTGCCATTCCGAAAGCATTGTGACGCTATCTTCGTAGGTAAGATCTTTCCCCAGCTCTTGCATGAACACGCCCATCAGGAAGACCACGGTCGCCTTCAGTCCACTGGCAATTGCGAAGCGCATTGGCATCACGATGACAGGGAGAAGCCCATCTTCCCAAGCCTCCGAGATGATTCTTCTCTGTGCCCTTGATACCCCCTCATGAAAGAAAGCAACACCTTGTGATACTGTAGAACCTAGTTTCATTGTCATCTCGCATTTTCGATATGACTCCATGACATTCAGAGATAGCTCCCTGAGATCATCACGATATTCTGGCGTGAGCCTGAGGTCCAGTGCCACACCATCATCTCCGCTCTTGCCTGACAAGCGAGCCGCCAGATCTTCTGAAGTAGGAGCATTTGCGCAAAGAATCATGACCTGTCCTCTACGATAGTGCACAAACTCGGTAAGGTCTGCTAGTGATTCATTCACACTGTCAAATGACTTTACGCTGAAGATTAGTTTGACCTCGGCCTTTTGGTCGATGATTTGACTGGCATTAAGCCAGTTTGCTAGTTCTTCTATGTCAGCGACAGGTGGAGAGATTGCGACATACTGAATGGGCTTGCCTATTCCCATCAATGCAACAAGTACCGTTTCAAGTGTGGCTCCTAATCCCGGTTGGCCAATAAGATCAAGTCGGTCAATCAAAACGGCGACTACATTATCAAGTGCATCCGGAGCGATTCTGAGAGCGATGTCCATTGCTCGATAGGTTGATACGACTACCCTGCTGCTCTGCCATTCCTCTTGTATGGCGTCCCTTCTTCTAATGATGGCGGCTGATTCAATCCCGAGTCGACGGCATTTGTGGCCAATCGAATTATACTTCGTTTCTGTTTGATGCGGATTGGGGCATAGAACCAATACCCGTGCCCGATAGTCTGAAGCCACTCTGTTTAGAATTGCAATCTCGGCTATCTGATAGGCTTCGCCATAGTCATAAGTGGCAAGTATCTGATTGCCATCACGCATTATGCCGTTGTTCACTGATTCGAGCTGAAACTCCGTAAGCCTGTCGACACCACTTTTGCGCAATAGCTCTATGAGTCGTGGTGCCACCTGTGCGAGCTCAAGCTCTCGGAGCGTGCTCACCATGTCCTACCCCGTCATCTCAACCATACATTCAATCTATGAACTGATATCTTATCCTATTAATTATTAGGCTTATAAAGTCCAGTAAACAGCGTCATGGAGCATTCAAGAAGAATGATATTTCCCCTCAATCTGTCCAAACCTTGTCATATGGGACACATACATAGTCTCAAAAGCAGCTGAAAGCCTGATTTCCTTGACAACTAAGTCAATTACAGCTACGACTAACTTCACCCTTCAAACTGAGGTAAATGGAATGGCGTTTGTCGCTACACGAGATTCAACATTTGAGATAATCCTGAAGGACGGCTTCAAAGTTGAGCCAGGCTCAACTTTCGTCTGTGGTTTCCATGGTCTTGGAGAAGTTGGCTTCCTCAGTACTGCTCACCTTACTCGAGCACTCGACGCTGAGAGAGTAGGCTTCATCAAGAGCGATATGCTGCCTCTCTTCGTTTCTATGGAGAACGAACGTCTGGTACTACCTTTCGAGCTATATTGGTATGCTGAGAAGAAGCTGGTATTTCTTGTTCCGAGATTTCAGCCCCACAGCTCAGAACAGTGGGGGTGGATCGATCGTTTGGCTGAGTGGATCACAGCCAGCAAGTTCTCTGAGTCACTCCTACTCGGCGGATTAGATGCTAGCTTCAAAGAGGATGAAGAGGAAATGCGTTGTGTACCAACCAGTGCATATAGTGACCAACTTGAGAAGTGGTCTGTTCCAATACTTGAAGAAGGCCTTTTTGTGGCGGGACCACTAGCGCTCCTGCTAGCAGAACTCGAGATGCGAGAACAGGCTGCACTTGGTCTGCTTACCTATGCTACAAGGGGCAGACCAGACCCGAAGTCTGCGGCCACCATGCTGGAAAAGATCAATGAGGTCTATGGCGTTGAGGCCAATGTGGAGGAGCTGCTCAAGGAATCGAGAGAGATTGAACGCCTTGAGAAGATGCGTCAGTCAATTGAGGCATCTGATCGCTCGAGTGACATGTTTGTCTAGGCGCCTCTAAGATACGTTCCGATGTCAAGAATGTTCTTGGCAACTAGACGGTTTCTTGCAAGTCGTCTCAGCTTGTTTCCGTCAACGGATAAGGCTGCAAGTCCCAAGACTTCACCATCCTTGTTGAGTACAATCACCATCTGACCACGTCTGACACTGGGATTCAGCTTTATTACCGACTCTTTCAGAATACTTCGGCCATAAGAGAAGGCTTCTGCGCCTTGACGTGAGACTATAAGCTTGCGGTCTGTAACTTCAGCAAGCGCTTCCAAGATTTGTAGGCTGAGTCTGAATCCCTCTTTGGTCGCATCCCCTAATCTGATGCCGAGCGAGTGAATCTCAAATTCCTTCTCTATATCCTCAATGTCAGTCATCCACTCTATTGGGATGAGATAGAATGACTTGGTATCCCCATGTGTTATAGTCACCGGGGCGCGGTCACCAAGCAGAGCCTTACTAATACCATCTCCAAACTCATCATCTATCTGTTCAGTCAGCTCATTCCATTCAGTGGACTCTACAAGCTCCGGTTTCATTCTCACTCACGTATCTAGAGCAAATCAGCTGCTACTCTTATGGAGATGTCGGAAGTCAGTTGTCAGGCATAGAGAGTCGTTTTGAACCGATATAGACCACAATGAATCCTATGATTAGAATTGGCACGGTGTTGACCAATAGCCCCAGAGGAATGTTTCCCTCTCTCAATATGATCAATATTCCCCAAATCAAAGTGAACATGGAAGAAAACATGATGATGATAATGGTCAGTCCTGTATTGATCATAAACGCACTGCTTTTGATGTCCTCATATGCTGGATTATTGGCTGTAATTCCGGTGGCGATAAGAATCGAACCACAAAGTATTGTATAGACATAAACCGACATCGCAAGAAACACTACTATTCCCAATCCCAAAATGACCGTTACAGAAATGGTGGAAATCAATGCGATTGGAATCGCGAAAAGAAAGTGCGAAACTACCCTAGCTCTTACAAACTTGGATGCACCGTTCGGAGCCCCCTTCAGAATCCAAAGCTGATCCTTGGAGTCAAGAAAACCAATCCCTCCGAAAGTAATACCCCCAAGCATACCCAACATCATTCCAGTCATGAATGTGGCCATCATTGGAACGAATAAGGGGTCTCCAACTGTACTTCCAATTCCACTGAAATTCATCATTAGAGGCAATAAAATGGATAGGAAGACACCATATCCCAACCTCGAGAGGTTTTGAGCTTTCCTTCCAAAGTCTTTCAATGACGTGACGACCATTACTCCAAATGACCCTGATAGGAGATTTCTGACTCCTCGCAGAACCAGATTATCCCGCCCGACAGTCGTTACTACCTCTGTCCTCGCTCCAGCTTCGATGGTAAAGAGCCGATCCGACGCGGTGAGCCCAAAAGCTATCAACACGATTGAGAATGCAGCAATCAAGAGTAAATCTAGAGCAGGACCGAAGAGCAGGATGCTCTCGAAGGCTAGAATTGTTGACTGCGGTAGCCCAACTCCGTTGAAGTATATTGCAGTCCATGTGATTAGGTCGGCACCCCATGTTGAGGGGAGAATGAGGAAGACATCCATCCCCATGATTTCAGCAAGAGGGCCTGCAAAATACATGATGCCGTACATTGGGACTATGACAATGGCTGCAACAACCATGCTGAGAGCTTTTGCTATGTCATTCCCTCTTGATGACTCGCCGAGCTTTGCTTGGATTGCAGTGGAAATCACGTTAGAGAACCACAATGTGACAAGTGCCGTGATATACAGGACACCGTACATCAATGCCTGTCCAATTAGGGAAACCTGATACACAATGGCGAAGAGTGAGATTAACACTGGAGCTAAGAAAAGCACCAATAGGCCATAGCCCGGCAGCTTGCCTAGAAACGTCCCGAAAAGCATGTCTCTTGTACTGACATTGTTGCTCAGCATGATTTCCCATTGTCCTATTCTAATTTCCTGCAGAGCATAGGAAATTGGGTATATCAGAACGATGATCCATAGGAGCAGCATTACAGATCTCATTAGACCTGGAAATGCTATGGCTAGAATCGTCTGTATCTCAACCGCAAACAGATTGAAAAGCGAAGACATGATTGCGGGGGCGATGAATAGTGCCCAGACCAGTGCGAAAGCCACGATGAGTAATGAAATGGCCTTCCTTTTTGTATGGAACCTCGACGTTGCAACCAGATACTCGGTCTTGGCTATCACAAGCCAGTTCCTTGCCATGTCACTTCCTCCACGACAATAGTGACTCTCTGTCCACTTCACCCCCTACGATTTTGAGGTATGCCTCTTCAAGATCTGAAGCCTCTGTGTTCTTGATAATCTCCTGCGGTGTTCCCAAAGTCGTGAGAACTCCTTCGTTCAGTATGCCAATTATCTCGCAGACATCCTCCGCAAAGTCTGTCATGTGCGTGCAGATGAAGAACGTAGTTTCAGTCTCTTTTGCCATGGCAAGTATCATTTCCTTGACAAGGGCACTCGCGGCAGGATCCAATCTGGATGTAGGCTCATCAAGAAACACCAATTGCGGTTCATGAAGGATTGTGGACGCGACTAGCACTTTCTGTTTCATCCCTGAAGAATAGCTCTCAAGTAGGTCGTTCTGCCTTCCCTCCAGTCCTAGAATGCCGAGTAGACTGTCAATCCTGTTCTTCAGTACATCGCCGCTGATGTTGTTCAGGGCACCTATAAACTCCAGAAACTCCACCGCAGATAGCTTCGAATACAGACCCGGTGCTTCAGGAAGCAATCCAGTGACCGCTTTGATTTCATCCCTCTGTCTGTTTACATCATATCCACAGACAGATGCCAGTCCAGCACTGGGCTTGAGGAGTCCTGACAGGATTCTTACAGTCGTTGTCTTCCCTGCGCCATTTGGACCCAGAAATCCAAAGGTGCTCCCTCTCCTGACCTCTAAATCCAAATCCTTCAGAGCCTGGATAGTCCCAAAGTTCTTTGAAAGTCCCTCGGTTCTAATATCAATTCCATCACTCGCCATGACACTCCACACCTAACGTTGAGGTCACTTGGAAACTTCTCCTAAAAAGATAGAGCTTTGCAGCAGGTGGAGGAATCTATTCTTTCTCCAGTCTGCATATGAAGAAGCCCTCAGTTCCATGCAGATGGGGTAGGAATCTCCTCGTCAGATTCAATGCATCATTCAATTCCACTCCATACGGTCTTGGGTATCCCGGAGAACCAAACTCAAGCGCTATCGGGACTACTCTCATCTCTGGATGCCTACCAAGAATGCCATCAACTATGTACTCGTTTTCCTCCGGCGCAATAGAACACGTCGAATAGACCATAGTCCCACCGGAAGGTAGCGTGTTCACTGCAGCCTCCAGAAGCTCATCTTCCCTAGTGGCGCAGAATCGAACATCAGCCATAGATGTACTCGTCCTTCTCGCGGGGTCCAGTGGAATCAAGCCTTCTCCAGAACAAGGCGAATCAAGTAAGATCTTGTCTGGCGTTTGGCTCAGTTTGTCGAGTTTCCTAGCATCACCCCGAAGGACTATGGCATTGCTCACCCCACAACGCTGAATATTGCTTTCCAAGCTCTTGATACGTTGACGGTCCTGCTCTATTGCTATCACAGTCCCAGTGTTTTCCATCAGTTGAGAAATATGCGTGGTCTTGCCTCCTGGAGCGGCAGCTACGTCTATGACTGTTTCTCCAGGTTGGGGATCCAGAACTCTAGTCACAGTCATAGATGGCACTCCTTGAACGTAATAGTAGCCGAGCATATGCTCAAAGAGGGACCCGGGAGATCCCTCGAATTCTGCCCAGAAGCCTTCATCTAACCAATCCACAGCCCTCAGTGTTATCTGTTTGAGCCGCAGGCGCCGCTGAAGTGAATCAGAATCGATCTTGAGTGTGTTGACCCTCACAGAGGTCGTTATCTGCTCCTCACAAGCCTCGATGAACTGAATAGTTTCCTCTTCACCCCACAATGCCAAGTAGCGTTCAATCATGTATGGCAGATAGCCATATTGCTTCGCAATCTCCTTTGCTCTTTGGCGGAGTTGTTTACTGGCCATTCCATCACGCTTCTTCCAACGCTCTCTTCAGATCATCAACTCTGGGACCAATGAGTGAGACCGGTGGTGTCAATCGATCTGGAGTGCCCAGGTCCTTGAATCCTGAGCCAGTAATTGGCACCACCACGGAGTCTGATCTATCAATAACACCCTCCTTCAATAGAACGTCCAGACCTGCCAAGGCAGCGACACCGCTCGGTTCAGCGAATACCCCCTCCAGTTTTCCCAAGAGTACAAGATACCTCTCAATGAGGGAGTCCGCAACTGTTACTGCTTTTCCGTCGGCCAAATTGAGGTACCTAAGTGCAGCGTCACCATCCCATGGAAACGGATCGGCGAGCCCCCCTGCAATGGTTTCATTGGAATCCCAGGGTACAATGTTCAATGGGTCTTGACTCTCTCTGAATGCTCTGACAATGGGCGCACACCCCTCTGGCTGAACCACAACAGGTCTGGGAAGTCTGTCGATAAGCCCCATCTGTTGAAACTCCCATAGCCCCTTCATTGTACCTGCTGCCAACCCTCCACTTCCTGTTGGAAAGAGAATCCAATCTGGAGGACTCCATGATAGCTGTTCTGCAACCTCATAGCCAAGTGACTTTGTACCCTCAAACTGGAAGCAATTGAACGGTCCGAATGAAGGAGCGGGTGTCCATCCTAGCTCACTACAGGCAGCCTTGAGTAGCGTGGTAGTTGGATCCACGCCCTCCTCTACTTTGTGAACCCTGAAGACGCGTGCTCCTAATGTTCTCAGATGAATGAGTTTTCCAGCAGGAGCATCCTCGGGGACAAATACCGCCGCTCTGAGTCCTGCTCTTGCCGCATATGTTGACATTGCTGCAGCGGCATTACCGGAAGACGCTGCGGAAACAGTCTGAGCTCCATCTTCTACTGCACGACTCACCCCTACACATATTGGTCTATCCTTGAAAGACCCAGAGGGACATAGTGTTTCCAGCTTGAGGTAAAGACTCTGCAGTCCCATTTCTTGGCCAAGCCTTTTGCTCTGTACTAGGGGTGTGTCACCTTCCCCAAGTGTTACAATGCTCTCTTTCCTTTTGAGAGGCATCAGATCGAAGTACTTCCAGAGGCCTCCTTTTGTTCCCTCCAAATGGGATTTCGAGAATGAATCCTTGATCGCCTCGAGATCAAAAGTTATGTCGATTCTACCACCACATCCATCGTTGGGTGGGACATTATCATCGTTGTATTCCTTGCCGCACCTTGCACACTTGTATTTCACGACTCTCGACATGGTGGCAACCCATTCCAGTGGAATCTTTCTCCCGTTATGTGAGTTGTGGCAAATCCTGTGAATGCGAAAGCGAGCAGAAACACCTAACTCAGAGATATGCTGCTGCAGATACTGAAGCACAATGAGCGAGAGTAGATTCGAGGTCGAAGTGAAGATTCCCCTAGAAAAAACTGAGCAACTCGAGGCAGCCCTTCTCGAGATCGGTGCCCGAAAACTCAACACGGAAACCCAAGTCGATGCATACTTCGATCATCCATGCAGATCTTTTCCGGAAACTGATGAGGCAATACGAATCAGGAGTCGACAGCCACATTCAGATGACGATCAGGTGGTGCCGGATGATAGACCTCTCACGGAGATGACATACAAAGGCCCGAAAGTCGACCCTCTCTCAAAGACCAGAGTTGAGTTATCGGTGGGGCTTGATGATTCCAGAGAGGCGGAACTGATACTAACTCAGCTTGGGTTCAAACCTATTGCAGAGGTCACCAAGATACGGTCTTTCTACTCTATGCGTGATATCACAATCAGCATAGATGATGTGATTGATGTTGGCATATTTCTAGAGCTTGAGCGCGTGGTGGAACATGAGGCCCAGATCGCCTCAGCTAGAGAAGGCATCTTTGCGGTGGTCAGAGAGCTCGGTCTTAATCCAGAGGAGTCTATTCGGGATTCGTATCTTGAAATGTATCTTGGAAAGCAACCTCTGTGATTCAGTAACTATCAACATCTTTTCGCAGCTCTGCAACAAAGTCACTGAGAACCGCATGGCGGGCCTCTGCAATCTTCTTTCCCTCCTCAGTGTACATCATCTGACTCAGCTTCAACAGTTTCTCATCTGCATGTCTGAGAAATCCCTCTGCACCTAAGCCGGTTGTTGCCGCTTGCGCAATAGCTCGAAAAACCCCAATAGCTCCTAATGCATCCAGCTTGTCAGCGTCACTAAGAATCTCTCCCTCCAGAGATGTGGGAGTAGGCCCTTCGCTGAATCTATGAGTTCTGATGGCATCTCTGACACTCTGTATCTCGTCCTGAGTGAATCCTACTTCTTCCAGAATCTCAACGCTCATTTCCCCTGAAACGATTGAATGAGACACTCCTGTTTCATTCTCCCTTGCCCGCCCCACATCATGCAGGAGAGCTGCTGCTCCAAGGACTCTCAGATTTGCTCCTAATATTGTTCCAATTCTCATCGCGAGTGAAAACACTCTCTTCACATGATCATATGCATGTGCGCCCGCATCAGATTGGGTCATTTCTTGTTCTACAAACGAGTCAATTCTCTCAATGTATGACATCTGGGATAGATCCTAAATTTGAGGTGCTTACTTGCTGTTTCGAGCTACATATTGGTGTTTGGTTGCCTTTCGATTTATGGGAGAGCCATAAGACCCAAGAAACCCTTTAATTGTTTGAACCGGACGGTTTGGGGTAGTACATAACTCACCACCTAATGCGAGTTTAGAGTTGCAGCTCATCTAGAAGAGGTATAATCATTTGGCCGCCAAGACCACAGACCAGCGCAGAATGGGAGCAATGACTGTAATCAGCTCTCTTATTCTAGTGGCTATGCTAGTTTGGGCAGGTTGGTCTTTTGCCTTAGTCAGTCTTGGATTGGTTCGTGACTATGACCCACACATAGAGTACGACGAGGCACCACACTTCGGCTATGACATACCTTGGGCAGGTGGTCAGACGACTTGGTGGGACAACATCAATTATACGAATGTCCCCCTCAACCAAACACTCCCCGACGACCTCTTGGATCAGCTGGATAATGTGCTATTCTACGTGGCGCCAGAAGACCCGCCTCAATTATGGCGTAGTACAGCTTATGATGAATACGATGGTTCTGGTTGGGCTAAGACAGACATCAATCAGTGGTCAGTGGGCGATGGAAATATCGATCCATTGGAAGCCACCAATGAAATATACCGAGTCTATCTTAACGTCACGACTGGACCCGCCACTGAGCCCCTTGAGCTTCCAACCCTATTTCCGAACATGAAGATTATTCGAGGGTCATTTGAAACAGGCTATCTCGACCAGTTCGGTGTTTATCAGACCCATAGTCCAAGCCTATTAACAAGCTATGAGCTATCCACTGATGAATATGGCACAGCCCTCTTGAATCCGTTCTTTGAAGGCAGTGGAGAGGACATTCTTCTCAGTTATGAAGTCACGTACGACAACCAAGACCTCATCACGGTTCAAAGCAGTGCCCTTGATGGTGACCAGGCTCCCCCATCTATCTGGAATCTGTATTCTCCAGTGGGTGTCACCCTTAGTGCCAATGTAGTTGGGAATGCATCCCAATTTAGCGGCGCTGGCAATGCCTACGAAACAGCTGTTCAAGTAGAGCAGTTCTTCCGAAACAACTTCTCGCTCATGCTTGATGACTACAATGACCGCCCAGGTTCTGGCCAAGAAGTCACTGACTGGTTCTTGGAACGAGGCGGTGGTCTGCCAATGGACTTTGTAACAGCCTACTGTGTCTTTCTACGCTACCTTGGCGTTCCTGCCCGACCAACTCTCGGATATGCTGTGGGTGAACCAATGGGTGGCTATCGTGAAATCCAAGTCCGCCATATGCTGTTCTGGGCAGAGGTCTTCATTCCCATGTCAGGCCATCCAAATGGAGGAGAATGGATCCAAGTCATTCCATTGCCTTTACCTGGCACCGGTGGCGTCCCAAACACAGGGCAGGGGAACATCGAGCTTCTGCTTGCATCCAGTCTATTTCCAGACACGTATGAGCTCATTGGAACGCCCTTCCAGATCTACGCTGCTATCTTTGTCAACGGCGTACCAATAACAACACCGGAAACAATCGATTTCTATGACCGAACAGATAGTGTCGTGATGGGTTCTGCTTCGATAGACACCAGCGGCGTTGCTACTCTAGACTATGCATTTCCAGGTGGATCTTCAGTGGGAATGCATAATATCACTGCGACCTATTATGGTCCCACTTACGTGGTTTCGAACTGGACCGCCATCTATGCTGTGTCACAGCCCAATCCAAGATACGCGGCAAATCAACCAGAGAGCGGATTCTTTCTGAGCGAGGAGATTGACATTGACATCAAGCAAGGATTGGACACCTACATTGCCTACTGGAATGACACCTTAGATATTCGGGGTAACATGACGGATTCGGAGGGCAGTGGGGTTGATGGCACTACACTGAACAATCCCTGGATGCAGATTATGTGGGATGATCAGACTCTAGGTTCTGCTCTAATTCTCTCAAATGGGAGCTACAGGTATCTCATGCACATCGACCCTGCAAATGCAACATTGATGGGGCTTATGACTCCAGGAGCTCATGAGCTCTGGTCTAGTTATAGTGGAGAATACGACCCACTCCCGCCACACTACCCCATCTACCTCCCTGCACGGTCAGCTGACAATTCTACAGTGACAATCTATGGCGCAGCAACCTCGAACCTTGTTGTGACTCCCAATCCTGCATATCGTGGGGCTACTCTGCATTACGAGGGGACTTTGCAGCTCTTCAATGGCACGATACTCTCTTTCGAGAGTGTTGACCTCTACTTCAACGGCGCTTATCTCGACAGCAGAGTGACAAATGCAACAGGATTCTTCCAGTACGACTTCCCAATACCATTGGCTCATGCACTAGGCTGGTTTGATGCAAATGTGACATGGAGCTCACCATCTCCTGACATTGTAAATATGAACGACAATACTCCAGTGGAGATCCGTCTGCGACCGACCGATCTGAGTGACATGGCTTACTCAACAGTGCTTCCTGGAGTTGTCCATATTGCTGAGAACATCACCATCTATGGGCATCTTTTGGATGGTGTGAATTACACCGGTCTTGTGGGACGAACAGTCGATTTCTGGTGGGACGATGGCACATCTGCAGTTCAGCTGGGGTCAAACGTGACCGAAGCAGGTGGCTGGTACCAATTCACGTATACTGTACCTGCTGGTTTTGAGGGCTTTGTTGATCTCTGGGTGAATTTCATCTCTCTTGATGGATATTATGACAGCTCACAGTCCCCAATTCGTAGCGTTGAGGTCAAAAAGTGGGATGTTCAGATCACACTCGAGCCCATTCCCGATCCTCTGTATATCTTGGATACAGTGGCGATTGAGGGTGTTGTGACATTCCCAGAGATTCCCTGGCCATTCTCAAATGCAAACATCTCGATATGGTGGAATAAACAGACTGACGGATTACACCAGATTGGATGGGCAATAACAAACTCAACAGGTGGATACTCGTTCTACTATGTCATTCCTGCATCGCATGAGTTAGGCAATGTCACTATCTATGCTTCATTCGAGTCTCCATACATCAATGTTGCAAGCGCGGAATCTTCACGCGCCTATCCTGACATTCAGACCCGTCCAACAATTCTAACAGTGGGCACTGTTGGAGGCTTTAGAGTTTATTACGTCAATGAAACAGTGTACATCGTTGGTCAGCTTTTGGATGGTGGCACGCCCATCTTGGGTGAAGATGTTACAATATACTGGGACAATGGGACCCTCCAATCATTTATTCGAACCACAAATTCAACTGGATACTACAACTTGACTTACCCCCTATCACTGAGCGATGGAGTTGGCACGATAGCAGTCAGTGTTGATTATGCAGGAGGCGGGACTTATGACCCCGCATTCACCATGCTTATCCCGGATATCACTACGCAGCTCTACCAGACAGACATCACGGCTACGGCGATCAATGGGACATACCACTTGGATGAGGTGCTATACTATTCAGGTCAGCTCACATTTCCACATAATGGAAATCCGATTCCTGGAGCCACAGTTGTAATTCATTTTGTGGATGGTAACGGAGAACGTACTTGGCCCAAGTTCACGGATGCTTCTGGTTGGTTCAGCTTCCAATACAACTTCACGCTAGCTGATCTTCTTGGCGGAATAATGATTTGGAGCGAGTATACGAGTACTGATCCTCTTTGGTCTGATGCAAACTCAGGAAGTCAGTCAGCCAATGTTGAGCTGTATCAGTTAGAGCTGAACGCGTTCGCGCCTGGTCTTGTATACCTCGACCAAGGAGTCTTCATCGATGGTTGGCTCACATATTCGGGAGGCGCTCCTCCACTTGTCGGAGAGGTGGTGGATGTCTATATCTCTGGAAGTGCAGCTGGACCTTGGAACTACATTGGAAGCGATACAACCGATGGCACTGGATACTTTTCATACACTCACTATTTCACTGTCCCGCCGGACTCTGAGGGAGATTACTACTTCTTGTGTTTCTACAGCAGCACAAGCCCTCTCAATGCTGATGCAATATCAGGTGCCATGCAAGTGACGGCTCAACGATACCAAGTCACCTTGGACATGTTCTTGTCATCAAATCCAATCTACCAGAATGAAACACTAACAGTCTCCGCGCATCTGTATTTCACTATCAATAGCACCGACATAAGCGGAGCGGCTATCAGATTCTACTGGTTCAATGGAACACTGGGACGCCTTGATAGCGTACCAATTCTGACAAATTCAAGCGGGTGGGCCGTGCTTGACTATTCCAGAATGTCTATGGACACTATTAGAACTGGAATAGAGGTCTATGTGTATTATGACGGGTCATTCGTGCTCGAACCTGGAGAGTCATCGCACGAGACTCTCACTCTTTCGCAATGGCAGACTGTGATCTCCGGGTTTAGCACTGGTGCAGCTAGTTACTATATTCTCCAGACTATACCAATCATCGGCACATTGACCTACGTAGTGGGTCCGTATGCGATTGGAGGTGTTTTGGTTAGTCTTCTCATTGATGGCAACCCAGTTGGCAATGCTTTCACCGCGTCAGATGGCTCATTCCTATTCAATTGGCAAATCCCAGAATCCGCCACACCCGGCACACACCAAATCAGTGTTCAATTTCTCTCTCCGATGAATTGGGTTGCAGACTACACGACTCCGACATCACCTGTCGACTTCTTACAGTATACAGTGGATCTAACGGCAACTATTGACACCTACACGATATTCCGAGGGAGTTCTGGCACAATATCTGGGTCTCTTGCATTCACTAATGGTACGCCAATGGTGGGCTATCAGGTCGCAATTCATTGGGTGAATAACACTGGAGATTGGGCAGTAGCCACCATAACCATTACAGATATGGGCGGCGCGTTCGCATACGTCCACGATATAGGCTGGGGGCATGATGTTGGAGATAGTGGGTACTATGTCCAATTTGTTAGACCAAACGCAGCATTTCAAGCGGCCTCAACAACGCCTGAAATAGTCGAGATATGGGATCAGGTCACTCTAAGTTTAGATCCGGCACCAGGACCACAAATTGAAAGAGGTGAACAGATCACCATATCTGGAACTGTTTCTAATGGTGGTGGTCGCGTAGCTGGTGTTACCATTGATATATTCGATGATGGAAGCTGGGCCGAGAGTGATATATCAAGTGGGTCTGGAATCTTCAGCGTAGATTACACATTTCCGGATGACCACCTACGTGGATTGTTCTCCATTACACTTGACGTGCAGCCTGGATCCTACTACATCCTCTCTAGTGCCGACTCATGGCTACTTGAGATGTACATAAGCTCTACAACCACTGTTACCTTGCCCCGACTTGTAGACTATCAGCCAGGTGAAAACTTCACATTCAGCGCTCAACTCATAGATGATGATGACAATCTAGAAGAAGTAACTACCATCAGAGTCTATCTCAATACTACCTTCCTCTTCCAGAGAGGTATGGCCCCAGGTGATTGGAACGACATTCCCATAACAATTCCATCTGATTGGACGACAAGTGGTCTATATCAGCTAGTTGTCGAGTGCTACGGCAATGACGCAAACTACGTCCTGGGATCGACAGGAATCGCACCGGAAAACATCCATATATTCACAGCTGTTGTGTTCGATTTTGGAGGCACTCCACAGCAGGTCAATCTTGCAACTGATTTCATAATCACTGTGGCGTTTACAGACAATCTTGGGATTCCTATTCGAATACGAAATGCAATAATCAATGTAAATGGAACCGAGCACCTAGTCAGTACTCAGGCAAGCGGCGTAGTCGCGATGCACCAAGCAGGGATTGACCAAGAGGCTACTATTGCTGTCTTTGTGACACTCACGTCACTCGATAGTGGTGTTCCTGATGAGGTATCAGAAACAATCCAAATTCGCATACAGCCCCCTGGCATTGGATTTCCAAATTCCCTTGACTTACTTCTCCCTTTGGCCGCAATAGGTGCTGCCGTTGTAGTCCTTCTACTCTACCTGTACTTCGTTAGAGGCTTTGGTAAAGGTGCATTTGTTTCAGTGGGGAGAGACCTGGCTAGCAAGTTGAGGAGCATCAAAAGGCTTGCCGATGCTGGCAAATACTCCGCTGCGATATCTCTGACTTATCATACATTCGAGGACATGTGTGCCTCCAAGACTGGCCAGCCTCGACGTCATTCGGAAACAGCGAGGGACTACGTAACACGAATTCTTAAGGATATTCCATTGGACAGCTCTTCTGTGAATGAGCTGCTTCAGGCTTACGAAGAAGCGCGGTTCTCCCATCATGAGATAACAGTGGAGACCTATGATGGTGCGATGCGCGTATTTACAGATCTTTACCCGCGAATTGACGCGGTACCAACAATAGAATAGAAGGTGATGACATATGGGCTTTAGAAACTCGATTGGAGGGCTCTTCCGCAGAGGAACGCCGAAGGTCGCGACCGTCGATATTCCTGCGAAACTCCGTAACATCAAGAAGCTTGCAGATGCTGGGAAGTACAATGCAGCTATAACCTTGGCATATCGTACCTTCGAACAAATGTGTGGTATGAAGACGGGCTCTGAACGTGCTCAGTCTGAAACGGCACGCGAGTTCTTGGAACGTGTGTTGAAGGTGATTCCTCTAGATGGTGTGGCTGTTGATGACTTCATAAGATCATATGAGGAGGCTCGTTTCTCAAACCATGTGATTACACGTGAGCGATACGAGCTGGCAATCAAGACATTCAGCGATCTTTACCCGCGAATTGAAGGAAGAGCAATGCCAGAATAGTACTAGGTGTGACCGATGGGCTGGAAAGAATACGTGCAGGTTATCCTCTTCATCCTGAGCTGGGCACCGATAGGTGTTCTGATAGGGACTAGTGTATTCAACGTACAGGCAACATACCAGTACGATTTCAGCATCTATAATGAGGAATATAATGGCCTCAGTATATATCGTGATGCCATTGAGGGTCAGGGATACACGGTAAAGACAATCCAGGCATCGATGAGCACACTTGGACGCTATGACGGAAACGCAACATTAGTGATTACAGGTCCTGTTGTGGACTTTAGTGTAGATACAATATTAGTGATGTTCCAACACCTCGCTTCAGGTGGGGGTGTCCTGATTGCAGACGACTTTGGCACAGCTAACAGTTCATTCGCCGTACTCAATCTCCTTCTCCAAGGAGCTATGCAGGCAGGCCCAGTCAACCTTACAGGACTATTGAACTTCCCACAGGGAGTTCTCTATGACCTAGACTCATACGGACCCAACCCTCTTCTCCCCATTGTGACAGATTTTCATAGCGTCACAGCCTATGGCACTACTCTGACTCAAGGAGTTGGCTCCTTACATCTTAACTATGCCTCAGTCATCACCCCCACGAGTCTGTTGGGGTATATGGGATTCGCATGGACCACGCGACGTGCATGGTGCGAGAAGAACCTTACATCAATTGAAACAGGCGAGGCTTGGCCTGATCCAGATGAGTGGGCTGGCGTATTACCGGTAGCTGGTGCTATCGACTTGGGCGCTGCGATGGGAGTTGGCGGCGGGCGTCTGGTTGCTGTGAGCGACCCCAGTATATTCATCAATGACATGGTGGATGACTTTGGAGGCAATTTACGATTCGGATTGAACATAATCAACTGGCTTGCACACGACAATACTGATGTGCCAATAATCTTCTCCGAGAATCTTCTTGAGGTGCCATGGTCCTCGCCCGAGTTCTTCTTTGGACTCTACCTTGGAAGAGCGCTGTGGCTGTCCGGCATGCCAATTCTTGCTCCTCTGTATCCTCTGGTAACAGTACTAGGCATTCGCAAATACCTGCCCGACCCCAAGAAGCCAGAAGTGAAGAGTGTATCTGACGTGTTTCTGCGAAGAGGTCAGACATACTTCAGCGAACGGATGTCGTATTACCGTAGTGAGGGCAACTATGGGCGAGTCGTGAAGATGTTATATCGAAAGCTGAGAAGGGCCATGGTCAAGAAGTATCAGTGGCGCGAGTTCGATTTGATGAAGGTGTATGAACTCCTCCGATACAAGGAACCTGGCATCAGCTTGGAGAATTTCAAAAAGACATTCGCTAGGATTGAGGAGATCGCCTCTGATCCTGGAATGAAGGTGAAGGAGAATGAAATGATGTCTCTCTTTTTCATTCTTCGTGACATTCAAACCAAATTAATCGACACTAAGTGAATTGTGAGGTAGAATAAAAATGACAACAGAAGAAGCAACCGATGCCGAACCAGCTGAGGTGCTTCAGCCAATGAGCATCGATGAGGTCCATACCCTCAGCGAAGATATCATTCGCGAGTGTGGAAGGATTATCGTCGGCAAGGAGGATATACTCCGTGATGTTCTCATAGCATTCCTATCAAACGGACATGTTGTGCTGGAGGGCGTACCTGGTTTGGCCAAGACCTACATGGCACGCACATTCGCGTCCATTCTAGGTTGTGCGTTTAAGAGAATACAACTCACGGTTGACACACTTCCAGCAGATCTTCTGGGTAGCAATGTGTTCAACCAGAGGACTGGAGAGTTCTGGTACCGAAAGGGTCCAGTGTTCTCAAATCTTGTGCTTGCAGACGAGATCAATCGATGTCCTCCTAAGTCTCAGAGTGCTCTGCTCGAGGTAATGGAGGAGCGACAGGTTTCTATAGAAGGAGTCACGAGAAAACTTCCACGACCCTTCCTAATCATTGCAACACAGAATCCTGTAGAGCAGGAAGGAACCTATCCGCTTCCCGAGGCTCAGCTTGACAGATTCATGTTTAGGCTGATTTTGGACTATCCTACTGACTCCGAAGAGGCGGAGGTCATTCGAAGGAAGCACATTGGTGAGGCTTCCGACCTTCGAATCCTTGGTGATCCTACAACCATTGCACGAATGCAGAATGCATGCAAAACCGTCTACATCGAGGAGGACATTATCAACTACATCCGTGATATTATAATTCGGACAAGAAATGATCCTCAGATCCTCCTTGGCGGGTCGCCTCGTGCATCACTTGTCCTCATGAGTGCATCAAAGACTCGAGCTGCGATGGATGGTCGTGACTATGTGATACCTGAAGATGTTCGGAGATTGACGGTTCAATGTCTGAATCATCGACTGCTCTTAAAGCCTGAAGCCGAACTTGAGGGCTTGTCCGTAGAACGACTTGTTTCAAAGATACTTGGAGAAGTTGACTGTCCTCGATAACCTGCTGTAAGCGTGGAGAAGAACAACTGTGATCACGCAGAGAGGCTTTGTCGTAATCTTTGCAGCAGTAACATTCCTCACTAGTGGATTTGCCCTAGGAGGGAACTTCTACCTCACAACATTAGGCGTGTATCTTATCATCGGCTTAGTCGTTTCTCTGCCCTTCTTTGCACTTACTGCCAATATCGCTGGTATCGAGGTTGACCGTCAGATTGACAAGGTCAAGGTGTTCTCAGGTGACTTTCTCCGTATCAGAGTCACAATCAGAAATGCCTCTCGGCGTCATTTCGACTTCATAGAGGTGCATGATCAATATCCCGAAACTTGGATTCTTGCCATAGGCGAGAACTTCATCGCAAGTCGTATTGAGCCCGGAAGTAGTATCACCTTCTCCTATATTCTTCAGGCAAGAATGCGTGGTCGCTACACTATTGGGCCGACTGAGGTCATTATGCGTGACCGCCTTGGACTGCACTACTACAAGCGGTCCCTGAAGGCCGAAACAGAAGTCCTGGTCTATCCAACATGGAAAGACGTCCGCCGGTTGGATGCAATTGGAAAGCAAAGACAACTGGGTCTCATGTTTGGTTCTCACCGTACAAAGATAGTTGGAATGGGGACCGATTTCACAGGATTTCGTGAGTACGTGCCAGGGGACCCGTTCAGACTGATTGACTGGAAGACCAGTGCAAAACGTGGTGACATGGTTGTCAAGCAGTATGAACAAGAGAAGAATGTCCAAATCATGTGTATGGTAGACACCAGTGGGAGTATGGGGAATGGCTACCCAGAGAACACCAAGCTGGAATATGCCATCCGTGCTGCAGTTCTTCTCACTCACCTCGGACTTGAGCGAAAAGACCTGGTTGGCACCTGTGTGTTTAGTGAATTCGTGCATTCCTATGTTCCACCAAGTACTCACCCAAATCACATGTATGATGTTTTAGAATCTCTAGCAATGGCTGAGCCAAGAGGCTGGAGCGACTACGAGTCTGCAATCACTCATGTCGTTGAGCAAACAAGGAAGCGAACACTAGTCATCTGGTTGACCGATCTTGAGGAGAGTCCTGCCCCTCTACTCAATGCTATGAAGACCCTAGTTGCAAATGGTCACAAGGCGATGGTCATCAGTCCGTTTGGACCCTGGTTTGAGGCTCCTGTGGGGCAGTTCGGACCAGTTGAGAAAGTTCTAGCAGAAGCTGTTTCTGAAGAGCTTTGGGAGCGCAGAAGGAAGATTGCACGCGCACTGGCGAAGTTTGGAATCGGTGTAGTCAATGTAGGGCCCGAAGACTTTCTTCCAACAATAATCAGGACCTATGAACAAGCAAAGCAGAGGGGGGTGGCATTGTTCTGAGAGTCACTACATGGATTCTTCGTGTTGCCTCCGCAGCTGCATTCGTTGGCATGGCCTATCTCATCTATAGAGTGATGAATTACAACGATGTGTGGCACTGGAACGCTCCCTATGTGTTTGTGGTGACAGTGTTTCGTCTCCTGTCACTCCTGTTCTTCTTTGTTTCATTCATCCTAGTCACTGGACTATTAACTGCTATAACTGGCGCAATGCCGAACGCGCTTGTTGTCGGGCTCTATAACACAATCACCCTCCGGACTTGGTACATGCAGCCCTACGGCGTTTCCGGACCCATCACTAATGCAAGTGAGGTGTTTGCAAGATTCTCGGTAGATATCTTTGAGGTATTGACCTCTCTCCTCGAAAACACCTTCCTGTTTCTCTACTTCATGTGTGCAGGCATTGGAGTGGCGCTCTTCTTACAATCCTTGGTTAAAATGGAACACAAATTCGTAGGCGGTGCATTCATCTCTCTTCAGCTGATTCTACTCATCGCAGTTCTTCGCAACACAATTATCGCGATCCTCAGTGATTTTGGGATCAATCTCCCCTTCTTTGCTGATGAGCATGCTATCCTCGACTACGCTAATGGATTTCCAAGTGACTTCCTAGAGTTCCTTTTCAGCGATCTTCAAATTCTTGTTCTAGTATCCTTTGCATATCTCGAACTCAGCTATCAAATGATCTATAGCTATTCTGTAGGAAAACCAGTAGAAGACAGGGAAGAGACCCTCAAGAGACAGCTATTGGCATTGCGTCAGGCAACCCGCAAGCAGGATGCCATTGAGAGAGGAGAGAAGGTTAGTACAACAGCGATGAGCAGGTCTTCGGGATCGACTGCATTCTCTTTCTTGCGAGAGGCAATAGAACGGAAGGTCGTTGGCAGCCAAGACGCTCTGGAGAACCTAGATGCAGTATCTGATGTTCGTCGTCTACAGATTTTCGTGGACGAGCTTCTCCAGACTGACTCAAGGGCTCGGGATGAACTCACCGCAAAAGCAGCAGCGCCATCTTCAAGTTATGTCATAGGCTCTACAATCATGGGTTCGGCATTCCGCTTTCTGACTGTCGTGGCGATATCCTTTATGATGATGAGCCCAGCAGTTTTCCTGCTCTTTCTTAATCCTCCTGTTGGCATTCAGACCAGTATAGAAGTGCTCCAGCCAGAGATAGTCCTTCTATTCCTGGTGCCTATTGTGTTGCTCTTTCCATTTGCAGCAATGGTCATCAGTTGGTTCTCAAAGCGAGAAGAAGAGGTCAAACTGACTAAGGAAGAGAAGGAAGAGCTGAAGCGACGAAAGAAAGACCTCGCTCAGAAGAAGAAAGAAGCAGCCAAGAAAAGAAAGGAACGTGAGAAAGCCCGCAAGAAAATGAAGGCCAGACCTGAAGAGAAAGACGAGTGGGACAAAGCATTAGAGGAAGCATACAAGAAGTAGATTGTTCCCAGGAGGATTTTCATTGTGACAACAGTTGTTCTCAGTCACGGAGACCTCGATGGCATCACGTCAGGAGCGATCGCACTTTTAGCTTTTCCTGGCTCTGATTTCTTTTTCACGAGGCCATCACAGCTTCATCAGGATCTCTATAGAGTTGCAAAGGATAGACCTACAACAGTCAGCATTAGTGATATCGCCATTAACAACAAGAGATTCGATGAGATTCTGGACGCAATTGACCGCTTTCCTGAATCAACTGCAATCCACTGGATAGACCATCATCCTATTACTACGAAACAAAGACGAGAACTCTCAAAGAGAGTCGACTTATTCCATGAAGTTGGCCCTTCGGCAGCAGAGCTAGTATACAGAGATTTCGAAGAATCGCTTCCGGAACATGCTCTTCGCCTAGCTCTTTATGGAGCAATTGGTGACTACTGTGATGACACAGAATTTACCAAGCAGCAGTTCGATAATTATGACAAGCGCACCCTCTATCTGGAGGCTGGCCTGCTCGTTCAAGCCCTTCAGGAGATTGACTATAGAAAGGAAGCAAAGGACCTTGTTCGTCAATTGACTCTAGGAATCGAGCCAAGCTCAATGAATGATATTGTGGCTCTTGCACTGAAGGCTACCCGAATCGAGCATCAAGTGTTTCGTTATGTCCAAGGCAATGCTCGAAAGCTGGGCCCAATTGGATATGTCCTTGATATGCCAATCAATGGCTACAGGGGAAAGAGTGCCAAGTTCGCGGCTTATGTGGCAGATGCCAATGTTGGTATAAGCGCTAGGTCAACTGATGATGAGGTAGACATGAGCCTTCGACGTAGACAGTCCAGCGTTGATCTAAACAAAGCACTTGATAGTATACTGCCTGAGATGGAAGGCGCTCAAGGTGGCGGCCATCCTGCTGCTGCTGGTGCGAGCATGTACAAAAATGACTTTCCGAAATTCTTGCAGAAACTAGCCGAGTATGTAGACGAGAGAGTCTAGATTCCATGAACGAGAATGCTCCAGATGACCCAAGCTATCGTGACCACGGCCTCTCCTGCAACAACACCACTGAGCACCTGTGTGATTCTACTCCTGACTTGTTCAGTTGGAGGTTCATACCCATCAATGGGGCTGGCTACAGATCCATACTTCTTCTCTGTTCGATATTTGATGTAAGCTCCAAAGAGCATCGTAACTGCCGTTGACGGAGGAATCAATACACCGACTGCTAGACTGATGGCACTATAGCCTCTCTTGCCTAATTCTCTAGCTGCGAAGAAGCCAGCAATTGCAAAGACTAGAAGGTAGAGAAAGGCAAGAAGTGGATGTACTCCCGGAAACTCTCCAATTCCAGGCAGCTGGAACTCGCCTATTTGAGAAAGGCTGATGACGAGAAAACCAAACAGCTGGGCTGCAGGGCTTGGCAGCTCGCTGCCTCCAAACCCTGGATTCTTGAACAACCCGAAGGTCACTACAGATCCAACTAGTGAGCCCAGAATCATTCCGATGAAAACAGCTTTTACAATGTCACGTCCCCGAACACCGGTAAGTCTTCCAAGTTTGAGATGCACTAGTAGCGCAAGTGCAGCATCTTGAAGCCCTCCCAGCATAGCCATGAATGTAGTGATGGCTTGAAAAGTGACCCGAAAGAAGAGAATAGCGGGAATTGCTATGACGTCAGAGATATAGCCTGCTAGCATGCCGGTTTCGGACATGGCTCTCGCAGTGAAGTAGGCTGAAACCATTGCCAGCGGAGACCCTAGTACGAACAGCAGCCAACTGATTTGAAGCTGGGGAAATGGGGTCAGAAACCAGAATATGATTATGCCAGCCAAGATGAACAAACCAAGAGAAACAAATGCGACCCAAGAAGGAAGCTGGCCTCTTCGACTTCGAAGGTATGCTCGAGGATTTCCAACCATCTCTCGAATCTCCTCCGTTATCACTTCAATCGAGAACAGCTCCTCTCGTACTCTCATGAGTCTGGGTACATCTCGCGTCTTGTGTGGGTCCTCGATGACATATGGGCCATCGCCTTGTGCATCATTACCACTGATCTCCTTCTCAAGCAGTCTATTGAATTCTTCAGGCCTCAGGTCATCATCTCTGCTCGACAGAATATCCTTAGCTATCACAGCTATGAAGATTCCAAGGACCATGTATATGATCTCTGCACGATGAAGATGGTCCCCATAGTGGATAGGCACTGCTCCCTCCAGAAGAATCCATACAAGGAGTGAAATCACTGAGCCTCCAGCTATGATGAGCACTCTCTTCCAGCCGACGAAATATCCAACACCTGCAATTAGCGGTGAGTTCGAAACTCCTATCCATTCTGGTACATTTCCTGCCACTGGAATTGCAGGAGCGAGAGCGTTGGGTAATGCTTCGAGGCTCGCTCCAGTGACTTCCTCCGCTACCTTTGTGACTCCCATCCATGCGCCAGAGGCCGCCATTCCTGTCAGAACAGCTTTCTTTGATGATGGGTCAGCTCCCAAGGCTAGAATGGTTTCTGCCTGCGGTCGGACTTGTGGCCATGGCTCATTCTCGAATGTGTCTCGCCATGGTAAGAGAAGAATCATCCCAAATATGCCGCTCATCGCAATGACGAGCATAATGAATGGTATTGTAACAATCTGGTCGACAATTGTCGTAAATGCAGGGTCTATAGCAGGCAGCCAAATGGCAATTGCCGGAAAGGTCACTAAGACTCCGACTGATATCAATCCCGAGCTGTTAGCAATTGCCACGACTATCGTGTTCTCTTCTGGAGTGTATCGTCCCATGGTGCCAAGAATGATTGCACCGAGCATCTCCGCACCAATGAAATAGACAACACCAATCTTCAGGTTGAGGTAGATTCCCAAAAAGGTGATGATTGTTCCAACAATTATACCTGTGGACATCGCCCGTTTTGTCATGGGGAACTTGGGCTCACTCATGCCAAAAGCGTACAGAGCCATTCCCCCTGTGGCCATTACGACCATCTCAGTAAACAGGCCAAGAAACATTGTGGCCAGCAGAACACCAAGTATTGCTAAACTGACATAGGTAAGTCCCTTCTTGTCTATTGGCCCACGAAAGAGGGCTCCAAGAATCAAGAGTATCTCTACCACAATAGCAGTAAGAACATCGATATCCCCCCACCGTCCTTGCGCTGCCACAACCAGAGCATAGAACAAGCCAGCTCCGAAGAGACCCACTAGAAGTCCTCTTGTTGGTCTCGGGATTCTTGTCAATGGCTAGCCTCCATCCTGGGTTTTCAAGGATTCCTCAGTATGTTTACGATGAATAGGTGGAACGAATCAAGAAATCGCTGTCATTTATCGTTTGTGAACTTGAGTAATGTAGTCCTTTCTGGCCTCGTTTCAGTCTGCGTTTCTCTTGCGTTTTACCACAATTCCTACGAGGACTAGAACACCTGCAGCACTTGCAGTGAAAAACAAAGCACTCTCCCATGGGAATGGAGCTGGCCCCTCAATGATTTCTATGTTCACAGAATCTGATGCATTATTGCCGTAGAGATCCCAGAACTCAGCTGTGATATTCCACATGCCCACATCATATGTTATGAAGTCATAGAACACCTCAGAGGTGGTCCATTCATAAAAGCCCACAAGAGTGTCGTTAGCATACACTCTCATTAAAAATGGAGTCACATCATATGCATGCCATATCAAGTTGATTACCTCCCCTTGGTGGCTTGATTGATCATCGGGGCCCTCTATGACTGGAGGATTGTCATCGCCCTCAGTCACTATGCAATTCAATGCTTCAATCGCATCCAAAAGAACAGATTCACCTATTCGGAATTCCACTTTCACATACCTTGCAGAGTCAAGTCCGACATCATTGAGATCGAATCTCTGAGTATCCTTCCCATAGGCGATGAACCGCATCATTTGACTTATGTCATCAATGGCAAAAACAGTGTAGTTGCCGACTGCATGAACAGTGAAGTCATCTCCCACTCCATCTACTATTTCTTCGTGCTCCCCCATATCGAGTGTGATTTCGCCATTCCCATATTCCAGGAAAAGAGTTGCAGACTGATTATCTGGAGCGCCTAATGCATTCTCTCCGGCAATATAATGGAATGAACGTTCAGCTAGGTAGGCATCTGCGTAAGAATCACCTGGATTAAGAATTACTGTCAGCCAGATTGTGCTTGATGTGGAGGCGCTATTGGTGGATACCTGCAGTGTGAGATTGTATCTGTCCAAGAACCAAGCTTCAGCTAGCCAATCTTCGATTTCTATCTCAACGGAAATCGAGGTCACCTCCCCGGACAGAAATTCAGTTTCGTCCCTCCAGAGAGTCCACTTTGTTCCTCCCCTCACCTCCCATTTTAATACAACATTCTCCTCTCCCCATTCCACGGCTTGATCAATAGGTCCTGCATATGTGATGACAGGTGGAGAGGGAACGAGAACCTCCAGTTCTATTTTTGACGCAGCGCAGTGACCAGCACGGTCCTGAGCTACAAAGGTAATCCCATAGATACCAACTTCAAGAAGCGGAGTTGTCCACTCGATGGTCTGACTCTGAGAAGACCACTTCCCGGATAATCGGACTGTGCCATTTAGGTATATGATCCAGTTTGATGGTCGTATGTCAAAAAGCTCCCAGGTGAGAACGAGCTGGTCATTCCAGCGCTTCATCATCTGCGAGCCGGGGGAAACTAGCTTTGGCAGCGTAGGAGGGTAGATGTCGAATTCAAAAGATTCAGTCTGAACAACAATAGATCCATTGGTCAGCTCCATGGTGATGCTATGAGTACCAGCTTCAAAGGAAAACAGATCCAAATTGATGTCTGCACCATTCCATTCGAAATCTTGTACTATCGAACCATCTACTGTGATGACACACTGAAGGGGGGATGCAGTCAGCCCAACCCATTGAATAGTGGTATCAGGCTCACCAATTTCAAAGCATGTTGGACCTTGCCGCCAGAGCCCAAATGGGCCAACCCAGATTAGTACCGTGTCTAAAGCGCAGTTCCCATCTCCATCTTCAACAACAAGTGTGACATTGTTTCCTCCTCTTGGGAGAATACCAAGACCGAACACGAGTTCTGCTGATCTCCAGTATTGATCATATTCGAAAATACCAGATTCAATCTCACTTCCGTTGAGAAGAAGAGAATAACTTGCTTGAACTGCCCTTTTTGGCCGGAAATTATACCAAGCTTGCCAATTTAGATTGACTTCTGTGTTAGGCAGAACTAATCTGTCCTCTGGAGAGCTAAGGGATGGCGTGAGCTGAATTCTTTCTACTCTATACACGCCATAACTCACTCCAATGGCAGGAGGGAAGTCCATCTCCCAGACAATATTGCCGCTCTCATCTACTTCCACTAGCATGGCACCTGTGGTTGTTTCAGGATGACTATACGTACCGAATACTCCAAGGCGATTGCCATTAGGCAATCTGTCTGCATCTCCCCATAATGATGAGTAATAGGTTATAGGCGCAGAGTAGACCCAAGAAACTCTCGCAGTCATCTCGACCTCATTAACTTCGATCTCAACTATTCGGGAACTCTGACTCCAAAAGTCAGTCTGATTATGGTAGTCATTGTCGAAGAGAATGAATGTATTGTCATCAACTCTCTCAACTGCGTGTGCATGGAAAAATAAGTCCTCTCGGGGCGCCCCGTGGTAGTCGTAAAGGTCAAAATCACCATGCTCTCCAAGAGCCCATAATACATCGCCAGTGACATGATCAATCTTGTAGAATGTGTTTGTGTTCCGAGAATTGAAGTAAATAATGTCATCTTCTTGATCAAAGAAGATGGTGTTTCCATGGCTTATATCTGGATATCCTTGGAAGAAATCGTGGTATGGGCACCATTGCGAGGGGTCAATGAATGTACTTGTGTCCAATGACCAAATCTCAACTCCTGCCTCTGTGTACTCTACGATGTTATCATAGAGATAATCTATTCCATCTATATTCACAACTTGGTATTCAAGTACAAAGAATGTGTTATCCCGTTCATTGTATTCGTACTCATGATGTCCTGCAATTCCGCTTAAGGTACGCAGAGAATCGTCCTCAAGATTCCATATAGCTGCTCCTGAAGCTGTGCCGACGAGTACTGTTTTTGGCCCAATCATCTGAGCAGGCACATCTGCGGCAAATATTCCAGAGCCTATGTATTTCTCATGAATGATGTTTCCATCCATGTCCATAATGACCGCGTAGTGATTTGCTGCCAAAATGTTGACCTGCTCCGTGAGAACAAATAGATTGTATCCATCATATGCCTCCTCTGTGTGCGTCACTTGAACCTCTACATCTACCTGCGACGGGAGAAATGCCTCTTCAGGTGTGGGCGATAAGAGCGTGTTTGGAGCAGTGCCAACATCTTGGTCGTTTTGGTTCTGAGCTGGAATGGCGAAGGAATCGTCTTGCGGGACGATGACTGGCTGAATGATGGCACTTGACATCAACAGAAGCATCATTAGGCCTACCAATAATCGATGACCTGAAAATGCAACATTGAACGCAGGAGATATCATTTCGTAGTCACCTGATTCCGAGCGATTCCACCTGTTTCAGGCACATGCAAATCAGGTTGGTATCAGATTGCAGATGATTTGGCTGTTCGTGAGTCAACAATGCCCAAATAATTTTCGGACTTCAGCATGACTGTATTGGCCATTAGTCTGGTCCTGCCATTTTCATGATTTTCCCTGTCAGCATTTCTTGGTCCATGCCAGTGATGAGCAGTATCTTCTCTCTAGACTTGTGTCCTGCTACCAATCTAATATCTCTTGTTGAGATTCCAAGCGCCTTGGATAAGCGTTTTAGCAGCTCCGCATTTGCTTTCCCTTCTCTGGCTGGCGATTTCAGATTGACAACAACAGCATCCGGATTGACATCGGAAATCAATTGCTTCTGAGTGGATTTAGGCCTAACAAGTACCTTCAGAAACACCCCATCACCTGTTTTCCAAATCGCAATCTTGTCCATGTGAAACCGTTGCATCATTTCTCCATATGAGTGTGACCTATAATCAAGAGAGGGAGCTATCGAGAATTCCTTTTTATGGAATCATTTCCTCGTCCTCCTTGCGACCGTGCTAAACACGGGGTGAACGATCATGTCAGATCCAGTCATGGATGCATATACACAGGCGTATAATAGTAGTGGGAACATGGTACAGGCATTTGGAGTGATCACAGCCAGCGGGAAGGTTCTCTGGCAGAGTAATAACTGGGATCTACAGGCTGACGCAGCTCAGCTTGGAAGAGCAGTCAGTACTGGTGCCGCCTCAGTTACACAGAATCAAATCAAGTACTCCACAATAAGAACCACACCGGACAGTCTAGTTGCTCGAAATGTAGGGGGGAATGGAACCCTTGTCCTAGCGAAGATTGAAGGTGAAAAGTTTGTGGTTGCCTGGGCCGCAGCAGAAGCAGCTCCAGATGGCATTTATGTCGACGTGGACCGAGCCGCAAAATCCCTAAAGGGCAAAATCTAGCTAAAATCCCGGAAGGACTGAGGGTTTACCCCTCAAGTCCCTCTAGCGACTACTTCTTAACGAGCCATGATGATATTTTGGTGACTGTGAAATGGATATGACTATTGACAATGAATGGAACATGCTTTACTCGCACAATCCCAAGATTCAGGCCTTTGCCATTCTGAAGAATGGCGAGATTATTTGGCAGACAAGCAACTGGGACTGTGTACCAGCCGCAGCAGCCCTCACTGATGCTCCTGCTTCAGCAAGAGAGAGTGTGGAGATTGGTGGAGTCAAATACAAGAGAGTTACATCAACCCAGGAATCATATATTGCAACCGCAGACAAGGACCAAGGGCATCTGCTTATGTCTCGTGTTGAGGTGGGCATCTGGCTAATCGCCTGGGCCACACATGACTCTATTCCTGATCTAACACTTATTGACCTTTCAAAGACTGCCGTCCAGTTCATGCGCAGACTTTGATGTCGTTTCGTAAAGGATAAGAGGAGTCTGCCATTTGTTCGCTAGTTCCTCCAGAGGTGCTATTCAATGATTACAGCGTTCATCATGGTAAAGGTCGAGGGCATGACTAACAGGGACGTCCTGGCTGAAATTATAGCCCTTGATGGGACCGAGGAGGCTTACATCATATTTGGGGCCTTTGACATTATCGTGAAAGCATCTTTCAAGACGAATGATGACATGAGCATATATGTCGTTGAAAAACTAAGGGAAATTGAAGGAGTTGGAGAGACTCAGACGAACGTCTGTGCCACCTGTGATTAGACTATTCGAAGCTTCTACAAGCCTTTTGGCAGCAGGATTTCACGCATTTTCTTCTGAATCTTTATCCACTCATCATCGCCTAGAGCATAGAGCTTTACAAGGTCTTCATACATGCTCAGCACTTTCTTATCGGCAACATCACCCTTGACCAGCTGACCGATCTTGGCGCGTCCCTGATGCTCCACTCTCATGGACTCTACCATGAGGTCCGCGAGCTCTTTCTTGTCACTCTCTGTCAAATCAATATCAAACATTTCCGTGAACTTATCAACATAGCTGCTAGCCTTCTGCTTGATCAGCTTCTGATCAACAGCAAAATCACCAACTGTCAGGACGAATCCCTTGGCCGTGCGCCTATAGTAGTCTGTCGTTCTTTTTCCAGTTGTCACGGTGCCAAATTTGACAACATAACCTCCCTCAATCAGTTTAGGAAGGTGGTGGTAGACCTGATTCTTTGTTATGTTGTCAATGTCATCATAGGCTTCAGAATACTTGACAATCTCAACTACTGACATTGCGTGTCTCTTAACATCTCGTTGCCGGATAATGCGTTCGCCTGTCGTACTGTCAACGTCCCGCGTAGTAGAAGTATCATCTACGCCCCGTCTGAGTACCTGAATTATCATATACCTTACTTGTTCATCAAGTATTGCAGCCCTCTCAGGATCATTCACAAAAGCAATCTCGTTCATAGGTTCTGGAAACTTGCCAGTTTCTTCAGGAGGTTCAATTCCCTCTAAGGTGTCAGTAATATCGTCAGCTGTCAATGTATCACCCGAATTCGTTTTGTTCTGTGTAAATCCCATTTTACTTGAGATTTGCTCGTATTTTAAAGTTTTGCTCTTGTACCATATTGCGTTAATCGGTATAGTTGACACATATTATACATAATTTTAGTCTATATAACAAACGTCAAATTCCGAATGGTTTAGTTGCCAAACCTTTATATAGAAATGGTGCGCTGCTATGCATGGTGTTAAACCAATGACTCATGATATTACTGATTACGAGTGCTCTGGTCACGGACCTGACACGCATGAGTCGCTATACTACGACTACTGTGCCTGGAGGTAACAGATGTTGGCTGTGGCTAAGAACACGAGGAACAATTCTGTGAAGATGAACAAGATGATGGTACAGGTCAAGTCGACCCAAGCCATCGGATTTGCCTACATGTATAGGAGGTAATTGATAATGGCTCTAGCAAAGGAAGTTTCAGAGAAAAAGAAGCTTCGAAAGAAGATCTCAACAAGGGCTATCGCCCGTTCATATTTCTACAGGTAGATGACTATGGCTCATAAGAATGAAACCAAGCGAATCCGCCTAAAGAATTACAGTTCTTCCGACGAAAGCGCCAAGAGTCGTCGGATCACACGTGAGGAAGTGCTCATGTGGGAAGCCACCTGAGTGCTTAGCTCACTTCATTGGCTTCGTTCCTATTCTCGTTTTTCAAGACGTCTGTCATTTCCTGAAGACAATCTGATAGAATGTTCCGTTCATGATGTAATCAATCTCGACATTTTTCGCCTTGTCTGGTATATGCTCAAGAGGGGGTCTAGCCGCAAAGAGGCTGTTTGCTTTCATGATGGCTCTGCCCTTCTCGGACTCTCTCATCTCTGGTGAGAGTCCCTCATCACTCACAATCACTACCCCACCTAGTGCTGCTACTCTCAGCATCTCATTGAATGCTTTGGAAATGTCCGAGAATGTGTTGATCCCGCCGCTATGGTTGACGATATCAAAGGACTTGTCTTTATAGGGGATGTTGAAGACACTCCCATGGACAAGACTGACTTCGAGCCCAAGTGTCATCATCTTCCTTCTAGACACATTGAGCATTCCATGTGACAGATCTAATCCATGGAGATTGAGGCGGTCCATTTGTTTTCCATTGAATGCATTGTATATGGCAACAAAATTGGCTGCAGTCCCTATACTCACATCAAGCATCTTGACTGGGCCCTCAATAGGAATGAACTCTACAAGCTTCTCTCTCTCTTTCATTAGTTCAATTCCGAGCCACTCGTCATACTGCTTGACAATATCATCATAATTGTCAGCCATCTCGTCATACTCTTCGATCCACTTTGCATCTTCTTTGGTTATGGCTGGAAACAGTAGCGACGCAATACCATTCTCAACGTTCCAGGTGTGCCCCTTTTCACAAGCCAGGGTCGTCCTCTCTATCTCGCCATCAGATTCATTCTCTGTCATGAATAAATCCCTGTAGCACTTCGGACATCGTATGAGCTTCAGTAGGGGCTTTCTCATCATTGTCGCTCCTTAGAACTCATCAAACATTGTGTAGTTATCAATCTAATCTCATGAACATTCTAGGATAGGTTGTCCTAGGAGAGGTGTTTCTAGAACCCGCCATCAAGAACACGAAGTACCTGTGACAGGACTGCAGATATTACCTGACGCTGCAGAATCGCTATCAACGGAACGCGCACTATGAGCGCCCAGGGTTTAGTCTGGTCTGGATGGCTGCCAAACATTCCAATACTGTCTGTATTATCAGCAATGATGATTCCCATTTGCGTTGGATTCCACACATCAAGGATAGAGTCATCTTGTAGAACTCTGCTCAGCTGTTCGGCCAAATCTGGAGGACTCATTCCATGGATATCCATCATGCTCGCATAATGCGAGAATTCGGGCCATTCATCCATGAATGCCTTTGATGTGACAAGCTTTATGTCAACACCTCGCTTTTTTGCATTGGCTAGTGAAGGTCGCGCTGCGCTCAAGATTTTGGCGTCTAGCGTAGCTATGAAGACCTCATCCTTCGCACCATTTATTATCCCTCGCAATTCCATTTTGATTTGGTCCTCGCCCTCTACAGTGTAGACGTACTCTCTTTTCTCCAACTCTCTCTCATTCTCTAATTTCTCTAGAGCTGTTTGGACGACTGCGCCTGATTGCTGCAGCTTCTCTAGAAGAAACGGAATTGCCTCCTTGGGAGGATATGCTCTAAACTCAGTGGGATCGCTACCCAAGACCTTTCGAACAAGGCCTCGATCTTCAAGGGAGTACAAGACGTCATACACCTTGCTGCGAGGAACTCCTGAAATGTCCGCAACTTTTCTAGCTGTTCCCTGACTCAAAGCGACAAGAGCTTTGTATGCCTTTGCCTCATTCAGATGTAGACCAAGACTCATCATATCGGATACAATTGCATCACCTGACAATACTGCACCCAAGGAATCTAGTAGCTCTTTTTCTTTTCAATCCCTTGTCACTTTTGAGGTGACAGTCATATCTACGATTCATTGTCTAAATCAAGAATCTCCTCAGTTTCCATGAGACGACCTACAATCTCCTGACCTTTGTAGGTCAATGCAAGATACCGACTACCCCTTCCTCCTTTTAGTTGATAGATTAGACCCATTTCAAGAAGCTGGTCTCTTATTTCCGCTAGGCTTTCAGGGCCTCCTTTTATCTCATCAATCATCCTTCCAAGATCCCTTTCGAATCGGTCTCCCCAGGCCAGTTCTTTCAAAACCGCCCATACTCTAGGTTGAAGGAGGAATTGCAGCTTCAATCTTACATCATGAGAAGGATTACAGCTGCCAAATATGAATCACTCGCTGTAACTCCTCTGGTGACACGAATTTCATATCGCTGTGACCGCATGTATCTAATGGTGGTTAGTCTGGATTCGA
>JBHLQS010000009.1:0-34346 GCA_048883405.1 Candidatus Thorarchaeota archaeon | reverse complement strand
TTGATGATTGCGATTCATGGACTAGGCAGCCATGGACTGGATTTGGCCACAATTGGGGAGTTCATGGCCGAGAAAGGAATCGCAGTCTTTGCTCCTGACATGAGAGGCTTTGGCCATTTCGATGGGCAAAAGGGACACGTGATGCGTTTCAGTGAATACATAGAGGACATTCAGAATCTTGTGATGCAGGTCAAGGACAGGTTTCTGAACAGGATCACCTTTCTGTTTGGAGCGTCGCTGGGCGGCCTCATGGTTCTTCGATATGTCATGGCATACCCAAGGACCGTTGATGGAATCCTGTTGCAGTGTCCAGCAGTGGCACAGACTCTGGACATAAGCCCCTTGAGGAGGTTCTTTGCGAATATCCTCTCTCTTCTGAATGTGAAAAGGTATTTTGAGGGCGATGTTGATTTGGCTGACGGCTCTCGCAGTCCAGAGGTCATTAGGCGACATGAAACAGATCCCCTAAGAGTATTTGGAGTTACCCCAAGGTTTGGGATAGAGGCGCTGAAGGCTTCTGAACAGACTTTCAAGGAAGGAGAGAGGATTACTCTTCCTGTCTTCTATCAGCAAGCAGGAGAGGACAAGCTGATTTCTCCTGATAGAAGCAAGGATTTCTTTGAATCGATTACGTCCAAGGACAAGACGTTCAGGATGTATGAAGGGCTGTATCATGAGCTGCACGAAGAGCCAGAGAAGGACATGGTCCTGGCAGACATGTACAGTTGGCTACAGAAGCGTCTGCCGTCCTAGTCTTCGCTCTCTTTTCTATGTCCGAAGATTATGTGCGGCGGAATCAATAGAGCTGGTAGACAAGTCAATAGGATGATTCCCCAATCGATTACATTGAGAGGCATGGTCCCGAAGAGCGGCCACATGAAGGGGACATAGACAGTGGCTAGAGTCAGGAGGACCGAGAGTGTCACTGCGCCCAAAAGTGCTTTAGAGCCGGTAACGTGAGTCTTCCAAACAGGACGATATTCATCCCTGCAGTTCCACACGAATAGTAGCTCAAATGTCACCACACTCACAAATACTGTCGTACGAGCATGAGTCAGAATATTGTTCCACGGTTCTATTTCCCAGTTGACAAGGGGTCCCGTTATACCAGGAATCCAACCACCATCAATTGTTAGAGCCAAGAGAAAGACCGAAGCTGAAGCGAGGAAAGCGACAAAGCCTGCAATGATCACGAACATGATCATCCCACGGTCCATCATTTTCTTTCCAGGCTTTCGCGGTGGGCGGTCCATAACACCCTCTTCAGGAGGGTCAACACCTAGAGCTAAGGCCGGAAACCCGTCAGTGGCGAGATTGAGCCAGAGTATCTGGATGGGTGTGATTGGCAAAGGCAACCCTATCAGCACGATGGTAAATATGAGAAATATCTCATCAAAGTTCGCCGCCAAGAGGAATCGGACAAATTTTCGAATGTTGGAGTATATCTCTCGCCCTTTCTCTACAGCTGTTACAATGGTCGCGAAATTATCATCTGTAAGGATGACATCGGATGCCTCCTTTGTGACATCAGCTCCGCGTACTCCCATAGACACACCAACGTCCGCAGTCTTCACAGCGGGAGCGTCGTTGACACCATCACCTGTCATAGCGACTACTTCATTGTGAGACTTGAGCTCATTCACAATCTTGAGCTTATGGTCAGGCGAAACTCTAGCATAGACATCTACATCACGAACTGCGTTGCTGAGTTCTTCATCAGACATCTGCTCTATCATTGCGCCAGTTACGACAGTGGCACCTCTCTCAATCAGGCCAACTTCAACGGCTATTGCTCGAGCGGTCAGCTCATGGTCACCGGTAATCATGATCGGTCGTATACCCGCATGAAGACAGGTCCGGATTGCTTCAGACACCTCGCCTCGAGCAGGATCTATCATTCCCACAAGACCTACGAAGATCAGATTTCGTTCAACTTCCTCTGGATCCCACTCTTCGAGCTCTTCATCGAGGCGACGATAAGCGAATGCAAGGACCCTCAGAGCATTAGCTGCAAATCCCGCACCTATGGCGAGGATGTTCTCACGGTTTCTCTCAGTCAAGTCGCAAAAGGCATCATGCTCATATCCCTTGTCACAGAGTGGGAGAAGAATCTCTGGTGCACCCTTGGAGAAAGCCCAGATAGCCCCATCCTGGTCTCTGCATATAGTAGTCATCCGTTTGCGCGTGGAGTCGAACGATATCTCTGAAATCTCTTCATACTTTGAGCGAGTGTCTTCAAAGGAGATTCCCGCTTTTTCAGCAACCACCAGAAGAGCCCCTTCTGTAGGATCGCCCACGATGGACCAATCATCAGAACCTGACGAGCTAGGTTGCAGAAGAGAGTTCGTACACAACTGACCGATTTCAAGAAGTCGTGCCGCGTGTGGATCTGCCTTTGCGTCGAACACAGTGCTAGCTCTGTAAAAGCCACCAACGCGATTGTAGCCGACTCCAGTGACATTGATTGTCATGCCATTCGTGAAGAGTGCCTTAACAGTCATCTCATTCTTTGTAATTGTGCCAGTCTTGTCCGAGGCTATGACAGTTGTTGATCCCAGGGTTTCGACTGAAGGCAGACGTCTGACTATAGCATTGCGGTCAACCATCATTTGCACGCCTATTGCCAGAGTGATAGTAACAACTGCCGGAAGCCCTTCAGGTATGGCAGATACTGCAAGTGCAATTGCTGCCAACAGCGCCTCTATGGGATTTGAGGCAACATTTGATAACAGCTCAGCTGCGAATACAATGATGCAGAGTGCAATGACCAGTAGCCCCAGTTTCTTACCCAAATCCGCCAGGTCTTGCTGGAGTGGGGTCATGTCCTTCTCACTCTCTTGAACCATCTCTGCGATTCTGCCGAATCTTGTTTGCATCCCTGTAGCAGTAGCAAGTGCCTGACCCTTGCCGGATACAATCGTAGTGCCTTGGAAGACCATGTTCTTCAAGTCACCAACGGCCGGAGAAACCAGATTTAGAGGGTCAGTAACTTTCCTAACAGCCAGCGACTCGCCTGTGAGGACAGCCTCATCAGCGGAGAGACCCACTGCATAGGAAACTCTGGCATCAGTGGCAACCTTGTCTCCAGTTTCAAAACCGAGCAAATCACCTGGAACAACATATCTTGAGTCAATCTCCTTCCAAAGTCCATCACGTTTTACTCTTGCGCGGGGTGCGGCCAGTTCCTTAAGTGCGTCTAGCGCTTTTTCGGATCTATATTCTTGTACGAAGCCAAACACAGCATTGAAGACGACAATAGCTCCAATCACAATTGCATCAATAAAGCCAGATTCACCGTCGTGAGAGAGTAAACCAGTTATGATAGAAATCGCAATAGCAACGAGGAGTATCAATACCATTGGATCGGTGAACTGCCTTAGGAACATGATAATGGGACTTACAGTACGAGTTTCAATGAGCTCATTGTACCCATATTTCTCGATGCGCTGAACAGCTTCTTCCTCGGTCAGCCCGTCTGTTGTCGTTTCGAGCGCTTTCACTATGTACTCGAGGTCGTTATTGTACCATTGACCTTCAACCATTTTGTGGACTCCACAGCACCAGCCGAGTTGGCATAATCCCTCGTGGCTGACTAGCGCCCTCCATGTAGGGAAAAATACCTTTCGGCATGTCACAAAACTACATGTAGTCTTATTCGAAAACATTAAGAGATTGACGATTCCAGCAGCAGCCGTTCAGACGAAAGGTGAATAGCTGTGTCTGATGAGAAGGAACCAGTTGAAGAGAAAGCGGAGAAGTCCGCCCCCAAGTACCGTTTCAAATGCATGGAACAAAAATGCACCACACGTGATTGCCATATTCGACCTCACGTTAACGTGACTCTTGGAGATCTAAGTCGATGGACAGTACAGGGCTATATTGCTAATATTATTGGTGGGTTAGTGATAATTCCTCCAGAGAAAGAAACCGATCCAATGACAATTGAAACTAAGAGAAAACCATTGAATGACGAATCAGAAGGGACCGCATGTATCTTCTTCGATGAAGATGCAAATGGCTGCGTCATCAGATACGCTCGTCCAATCTCCTGCAGAACATTTCCTCTCGAGTATAACGGGACCAAGTACTACCTCGGCAGTAAGAACTGCCCTGGAGTCGGTCAAGGCGAGGTAACAAAGGATGCGCTCAAGGAGGCCAAGGAGCTTGCAGAACAGGATTACAAGGAAAGGGTGGAAACAATAACGACACTTCCTGCTGCATACTCGCTTGTCATGGAGCCTATGATTAGACAATCCGCTGAGGCCATGGAAAGAATGTCTGAAGATGACAAAAAGCAGATGGAAGAACTCCTCTCGAAAACCAGAGAATCGCCTCCTGAGGACGATAAAGACTCGGATTAGCCTTCAATAGTTGCTAAATCTCTAGGCATGTAGGTCAGAATCTCTGGATCCTTTTCTGTCACACAGACCAAGTCTTCGATTCTCACTCCAAATTTCCCCTCAAGGTAGATGCCTGGCTCAACACTGTGTGTCATTCCACGCTTGAGCTCGGTCGAGTTTCCTCTCACAAGATAGGGCGGCTCATGGACTTCTAGTCCGATGCCATGTCCAAGTCTGTGGGTGAAGTATTCTCCATAGCCAGCCTCCTCAATCACTCTTCTAGCAATCCCGTCAGCTGCACCGCAAGCCAGCCCTTCACTTATTCTCTCAATGGCCTCCTGCTGAGCTTTCAGAACAATGGAGTAAATCTTCTCCTGCTCGGCAGATGGAGAGCCCACTACTCCAACTCGAGTCATATCAGTATTATAACCCTCCACGATGCATCCGCAGTCCATCAGAACCATATCGCCTTTCTTGAGCTCGCGAAATCCGGCTGATGCGTGAGGCAACGCGCTATTCTCACCAAATTGAATTGCGGAGAATGTAGGAATAGCTCCTAGCTTGGTTATCTCAGCTCTTACGATTTGCTGCAGCTCTAGTTCTGTCATTCCCAACTCTGCTTCGTTGAACCCTTTTGACATGGCATCATTGATTATCCTTCCAGCTTCCCTCATTGGCACAAGCTCTTCTTCTGTCTTAGAGAGCCGCATCTCATCAATCAGTGGGGTCAAGGAAGTTTGCTCTTTTATTCCGCCAACGGCATTCTCCAGAGACCAGTAGATTCCAAGTGGTAGGGTTTCTTCAAAAGCAATTGATTTTTCGCCTTCAATAGGGCCAATTGTCTTTGCTACAAGTTTGTATGAGTCTTCATCTTCAGCCCAGGGTAGAATGTCCTTGATCCATGTCTGTTCGGCAAGTGTGGAAACCTCAAATGCGGGTGCTACAATCTGGGGATCTCTATCGGGAGTCACAACAAGCGCAATAAGCCGCTCAGACAATTCCCGACGAATCCCTGTAAGATAAAGGAAAGCAGCAGAGGGAGCCATAATTCCGAAGTCCATGTTCTGTTCTTCAAGGAATGCAGTGACTCGCTTCATACGTTCAATGTACACTTTGCTCTCGAGCATTTTTGAACGCCCACAACTGAGAAGTGAACATCCACGAGTGGTATTAACGATGACGGTCTTGGTCATGAGAACTAGAGTTAAATGCAGGTCGCATGGCTTCAGACCCTCCAAGGTGTGAAACAATGGAGGATCTGGCGGAAGCGAGCTTATCAAAGAAGAAACTTCCGCCAAAGGTCTATGCTGTTGGAGCAATGACACAGTTTGCAGTTGGATTGTACCAGCCATTTCTGCAAGTGTATGTGATTGATATGGGTGCAACTCTAGGACAGCTTGGACTCTTCCGGAGTGTTGGGAGTGCTGCACCAAATGCACTTCAACCAGCTTGGGGAGCACTATGCGATAGGATTCGAAGAGCAAAGGCGTTTGTGGTATTTGGCACATTCACAGGCATGATAATGGTGCTGATGTTTCTGTGGGCTGGCTCACCCACTGAGATGATTGTGCTCTATGCAATTCAATCAATTCTTTTCAGTATGCAAATCCCCACGTGGCAATCTCTTCTCGGGGGACTTATGGAGGAGGAGAATCGAGGCACTGAATTAGGTAGACTTGGCGTGGCAGTAAATATTGCGGCTCTCTGTGCAACGCTTCTTTCAGGATTCATCGCCGGATTTCCCTTTCTCATATCATTAATCCGGGAATCCTTTGGAGATCTTGGCCTAATCCTATTCCCTGCTGTTGAATCCTGGAGAGAAGCATACTACATACCCTTCTATCTTACGGCAATAGTTGGTATTCTATCATCGATTGCCGCAATAACGATTCAAGAAGGAGAACGCAAGAAAGAAGGAGAAGCTAGATTTCCCAATCTACTGACTATTGTGACTCAACCAGGAGACTTCAGAAGACTATGGGTGATCTCAATCCTATTCTCGTTCTCGATGTCAATAGCATGGCCTTACTTCATGGTTGTACAAAGAGAATGGCTTGGAAATACGAATCTAGAGGTAGCGATAGCCTCAGTAGTTATGACTGCTACAACGGTTATATTCACAATGCCTATGGGACAGCTGAGTGACAGAATAGGAAGGAAGCCTTTCATCGTGATGGGGAGGAGTCTGCTCTTCTTGGTCCCAATTCTCTATGCATTTGCATCGAATGTGTACATCATTTATATCGCAAATGCGTTAGCTGGTTTTTCAGTTGCGTCCAGTTTCAACTCAATCACTGCATACATCTATGATGTTGCTCCTGAGGAAGAGAGAAGTTCCCATCTAGCAGTTTTCAACACACTGGCTGGAATAGTGTATTTCTGTGGTTCCCTTTTCAGCGGAATTGTGGGTGATTGGATATCAATAGGAACCAGCCGATATTTCGCTGTTTTCACCCTGCTTCTGCTAAGTGGAGTGATGCGACTCTTTTCATCTTCTCTCTATATCTTCTTGCGGGAGCCCCGAGAGTATTCTTCTAATATGAGAATGGAAATCAGGTCATGGATTCTTCGTCGAAGATTTGCTAGAGACATTGATTGAAACAGACATACTTAAGGACATGAAGACAGAAGTTGCTTGACACTGCCAGTGGGGCTTACGCTTGTCGAAGAGAGATCCCAGCTTTGAGGACACGTGGAAAGTAGAGATTAGAAGAGGTCTTCTCCAATACGCAGTCCTAGCAATCGTCAGGCGCCATGAAGAAGGTATTCATGGATACGGGATTGTGCGTGAGCTTGAAGAGCGCACCGATGGACTTCTTGAAGTGAAGGAGGGAACTCTTTACCCGATTCTACACCGTCTTAAGCGAGAACGCTTACTCAATGATAGAATTGAAAAATCAGATTCTGGCCCGAGGAGAAAGGTCTATGTCTTAACTGGCGAAGGTGATAGAGTCTACAGGCGGCTGTCCACAATCCTCGGAGACATCCTAGAGAAGCTGGAGGAATTGAAATGAACGCAGAGGCAGAAAGAGATGTCAAAGAGTATCTGAGGAGGATTGAGCAGTTGCTACCTCCAGGATTCGAAACTGAGGACCTTATTGAAGATCTCAGAGAGCACATCCTGCAGTCATTTGCCTCCAAGATGGAGGCCCGGCCATCCGAGAGCCCTGTGGTGATCGTTCATGAGATATTGGAAGATTTGGGAAGCCCTGAGGACATTGCTGAGGAGCAATTACAATCGGGACCAAAGGAAGCGGTATTAGATGAGAAGCGGACGAAGGGCATGTATGTCCTAGGACGGCTCCTTTTTGCGGTGATATTGGTAATCATAGCGGCTGCATTTGTTGCGTTCTATACGGGTGGAGAAATGGATTTTGGCTTCACATTGGCAGTTCTCCTGGTCTTTGTTATCGCTGAATGGTATGTCAGAGCATGGCAAGCAGGAGAATCATCTCCGTTTGGAGTCCTTAAAACTGAATAGGCAATCCTAAAGAGTCCGTGAAGTCATAGACTGGAACATGACCATTAAGACAGTCTACTTTGATGAAGCTTCATCACAACACAGAGAAGCGGTATTCGAAGCTGTTGAAGCATTTCTTAGGGAACACGAGGAGATTAGGAGAATCGTCGTAGCAACAACAACTGGTGCCACTGGGGCTGCCGCAGCAAAGAGATTCTCTGAGTATGAAGTTATCGTTGTTTCTCATCATACCGGGTTCGCAGCTCCCAATGAGAATGAGATTGACGATGCTGAAAGAATATCAATTGAGAAAAGCGGCGCCCGCCTTCTCACCGCAACTCATGCGTTTGCAGGAGTTGCTAGAGGAATCAGAAAGCATGTTGGAACATGGACACCAACCGAGATGATAGCGTTGGCCTACAGAACCTTCTGTGAAGGTACGAAAGTCTGTGCTGAGATAGCAATGATGACAGCGGACGCAGGTCTTGTTAGAGTTGATGAGGATGTAGTCTGCATTGCGGGTACTGGATTCGGAGCAGACACTGCATGGCTTGTCGCTCCTGCAAATACGAATAGATTCCCAGAATTGAAGATGAAAGCGTGCATATGCAAGCCATTGAAGTTCTAGTCAAAGACATCATCAAACTTCTTGAGATACTCTTTCTGTACCTTTGAGAGCTTCTTTGGTATCTTTATTGAGACCCTCACCAGTTGGTCACCTAGGCGACCCTCTTCAGTTTGAACACCCTTACCTTTCATCCTAAGGACGGTGCCACCCCTAGTCCCTTTTTTAATCTTCATCTTACTCAAACCGCGCATGGTCGGTACATCCATTTCTCCACCCATAGCAGCAAGTGAGAATGGAATCTCAGTTTCCATATAGACATGGAGACCCCGCCTAACAAAAATCTCGTGAGGCTCAACTGTGAACATTAGAATTAGGTCGCCATAGGGTCCGCCTCTTTGTCCAGCACTACCTCCTCCCTGGATTCTAATGCCTTGCCCGTCCTCTACTCCCGGAGGAATGGGAATCTTGATCTCACGCCTGTCCTTCTGAAGCCCAGAACCGCGACATTCAGAGCATGGTGAGTCTATCACTTCACCTTGGCCACCACAAGTGGGGCAGGTCTGGGAAACCGTCATGAACCCACCCATGGAACGCATCACCTGCCCTCGTCCTCTGCAAGAAGAACATGTCCTAGGTGAGGAACCAGGACTGGCACCGCTACCTCCACAGGTCTCACAATGAATCTGTCTGTTGAATGCTATCTCTTTCTCAACCCCAAAGAAAGCTTCTTCGAAAGTGAGAGGGATTGTAAGTCTGAGTGTCTGACCAGGAGGAGGGCCTGCTCGCCCTCGTCTACCCATACCAAATTCGCCGAAGCCAAATCCTCTGAATAGGTCACCAAAGATATCACCAAAGCCACCCATGTCGATACCCTGAAAGTCAGCAGTGCCATATCTGTCATAATTCGCTCGCTTCTCAGGGTCGCCTAGGACCTCGTATGCCTCATTAATGCCTTTGAAGATATCCTCAGCTTTGGCATTGCCAGGATTTCGATCTGGGTGATACTTCTTAGCAAGATTACGATATGCTTTCTTGATTTCGTCCTGTGTCGCGCTCCTGCTCACACCAAGACGTTCGTATAGGTCATCCGAAGCCAAACAGTACCACCATTATTGAGGTTAATCGATGTCCTCGAAGTCTACATCGACGACATCTTCAGCGTCTTCTTCAGTCTTTTTAGTAGTTCCATCAGCCGCCTGCTGACCGAAGGCCGCTCCCATCTGGCTTGGATCGAATCCCGCTCCTCCAGGTCCCTGCTGCCCATAGGCTTTCTCTGAGATCTTGTATAGTACCTGCTGCACTTCCTCAGTACCAGACTTCATCTTTTCATAGTCCTCAGATTCAATAGCTTTTCTAAGCTCAGCCGATTTCGATTCGAGTTCCTTCTTTAAATCATTGGGAACTTTGTCACCGAGGTCCTTGACTAGCTTCTCTCCTTGCCATATAATCTGGTCAGCTGCATTCAAGGTGTCTGCCTGCGCCTTCCGCTTTGCATCCTCCTCAGCATAATCTTCAGCCTCTTTTACCATGCGACCTACATCGTCTTCAGAGAGATTTGTACTCGCTGTGATTTCTATAGACTGCTCGTTGCCGGTTGCCAAGTCCTTTGCGGTGACTTGCACAATCCCATCAGCATTGATGTCAAAAGTCACTTCTATCTGTGGAACACCACGTGGTGCGGGCGGAATGCCGACGAGCTGAAACCGCCCCAGGGTCATATTGTCCTTCGACATGGGTCTCTCGCCTTGTGTGACATGGATATCAACAGCAGGCTGATTGTCGGCTGCTGTGGAGAACTTCTTGCTCTTACGCGTGGGTATAGTGGTGTTTCTTTCGATAAGAGGAGTAGCTACACCTCCGAGAGTCTCAATACTCAGTGTAAGGGGTGTCACATCAAGAAGGAGGATATCAGTTTCGCCAGTAATTACACCTGCCTGAGCTCCAGCCCCCAATGCTACGACTTCATCAGGATTGATGCTTTTATCGCCTGCCTTCCCAAAGATCGCGCGAACAGCTTCCTGAATCATTGGCATTCGAGTCGCCCCACCAACAAGCAGAATCTTGTTAACCTGCTCAGCTTCCATCTTTGCATCTGATAGGGCTTGACGAATAGGACCAATGGTAGCCTGCACTAGATCATCAGTCATCTTCTCAAGTTGCGACCGAGTTATTTCTATGTCAATATGCTTTGGGCCACTCTGATCTGCTGTTATATAGGGCAAGTTAATCGTTGTCTTTGTGACAGTTGACAGCTCAATCTTTGCTTGCTCAGCAGCGTCTCTTATCCTCTGCATAGCAGAGAGGTCCTTTGTAATATCCATACCAGTTTTCTTGTTGAAGTCCTCAACGACCCAGTCAATGATGCGCTGGTCCCAGTCATCCCCGCCTAGCTGGGTGTTTCCGCTGGTTGAAAGCACTTTGTAGACATCTTCTCCGATGTCAAGAATGGACACATCAAAAGTGCCACCCCCCAAGTCATACACAAGAACGTTGATTTCTTCACCTTTATCAAGATTATAGGCCAATGCGGATGCAGTTGGTTCATTAACAATGCGAAGTACCTCAAGTCCTGCTATTTTGCCTGCATCCTTTGTGGCCTGTCTCTGACTGTCATTGAAATAGGCTGGGACTGTAATCACCGCTTGCTGAATGGTTTCGCCAAGGAATGCTTCAGCATCCTTCTTCATCTTTGTGAGGATCATAGCTGAGATTTCTTGAGGCGAATACTCCTTATCACCAATCTTGACCTTGTAGTCTTGTCCCATTTTGCGTTTAATGGATCGCACCGTGCGTTCCGGCATTGAAACAGCCTGGCGTTTCGCAAGCTCACCCACTACAATCTCACCTTTTGGAGTGATTCCCACGACGGAAGGAGTCAACCGACCTCCCTCTGCATTTGGAATTATGGTCGGCTTTCCACCTTCCATATATGCAATACCACTATTCGTGGTCCCAAGATCAATTCCAACAACTTTGGCCATCATTCATCACCGTTATTTTTCGATTCTTCATCAACTGCATCGTCTTGACCCTCCGAATCTGGAGGGAGTTCATGCCGGTTCACAACAACAAGAGCAGGCCTCAGCACTTTTTCTCTGAGCATGTATCCTTTCTGGAATACATCTACAACGAGGCCATCGGGCTTGTCAGCGTCGTTCGAAGTTCCCACAGCATGTTGGTAGTAGGGATCGAAGGGCATTCCCATAGATTCTTTGGGCTTAACACCTTCCCTTTCTAGTAGGTTCCTGACCTGCTTCTCTATTGCGCCAACACCTTCCCTTGCGGCATTGGGATTCTTAGAGAAGTCAACTTCGAGCGCTCGTTCAAGATTATCATAGACCTCAAGCACTTTTAGTATGATTCCTTCAGAAGCGAATTTCGCAGCCTCACTGAAGCGGCTTTCCATCCGCTTCCGGTAATTGTCAAATTCAGCCTGCAAACGCTGAAGCTTGTCTAAAAGATCCTCCGATTTCAAATTCGCTTGCTCAATCTCATCATCCTTCGATGTGGGATTGAGCTCGAAGTCCTCATCTTCGTTCTCAGTGGTCAAATCGACCTCTCTTGGCTCATCTTCGCGCTCGCCCTGCATTATTCGCAGTTCCACCTATCAATTACCTGCTGTTTAATGTAAACAGATGCTTGTGGGGTTTCAAGTCTTGAGGGAATAGAGAGAAATATCTATACCTCACCCCGGCTGTCGGCGGTCTTTCCATTTTCGAAGAAAAACTTTTCGAACTGACCGAAAACGCCTTTTAGGCCAAGCGTTTGGTGAAGGGTGCCATGGCAAGCAAAGAAGACCTCCGACAAGCAATTGATTGCATCAAAAAGGCTGAACGTATTGTTGCACTCACCGGCGCAGGAATCAGTGTCGATTCAGGAATCCCGGATTTCCGCTCCGAAGGCGGCCTTTGGGAAAGGTACGACCCTCATGAATATGCCACTTATGACTCATTCTTAAGGAATCCTGAGAAATTCTGGCAGATGGGACAAGAACTTGCCGAGGTCATTCTAAAGGCGGAGCCTAATGCCGCCCATATTGGACTTGCAAGACTTGAAGAAACTGGGAAGCTTAGCGGTATCATTACATCAAACATCGACAACTTACACCAGTTGGCAGGAAGCAAGAAAGTCATAGAGCTGCATGGCAATTATCTACGTGCCTATTGCATGAACTGCGGAATGCAATACATTGGAGAGGAAATTCATCGACGCGTGGCAGAGGGCGAGATTCCGCCAATATGCGGCCAATGTGGTGGAGTTCTGAAGTCTGAAGCAATCCTGTTTGGCGAGCCCCTTCCTGAAGAGCCCATGCATAAGGCGATAGAATTGTGCCGCTCTGCGGACATGATGCTAGTAATCGGCGCAAGCCTGACAGTGTTTCCTGTTGCATTTCTTCCACAGTTAGCCAAGAATGAAGGAGCCAAAATCATAATTATCAACCTGACAGGTACGAATAAGGACCACATGGCCGACTTGGTACTTCGAGGTAGGGCATCCGATATTGTACCTGCGATCACCAATATCTAGACTGGAGGAAATGCAAGATATGAGTAAGCCCCAAGTAGGCCCGGTAGAAATATCACCGCCATGAATATCGTTATCAATCCTAGGAGATGTTGGTTCTTATCCATTAGCCAGAGACCTAAGTATGAATATCCATAGGCAATGACACAGGCTGTGAATCCCATCACGATGGTTGAAACCGGAGGTATTGCTATTGCGAGAAATCCACCCACTGTGGTCCAAAGGATTCCAATATTGAGTATCACAAAGAAGCCTCTAACCGCGAGATAGATGATTATTGCTATAAACAGACCAATCTGCGAGAATGTAAGTCGAGCAGAGAGAATAGGCGCATTCATTGTGATTCGCATTCTCAAAAAAATGACAAGCAAATAGCCTTTTCCTATCAATGCGAATGCCTTTAACGGGGATGCATATCCAAACGAACTGCTTTGAAAATGAATATACCTTGGAAGATTGCAAGTCTGGGACAACTGTCTATTCTAATGGAGGTCAGTTCTCCAAAACCGGGAAATGTGAGCAGGCTCAGAAGGTTCTCTGATACTGGATACCGTCATTTTCTAGCCAGTGCGTCTCTTGCATCAAGGGGCTTGTATTTGGCAGCATCAAGAGGACAAGAACTAGCGGAGGGACACATCACTCCGGAAGAGGTAAAGATCGGTGACATCATCCACGAGTTTTCCAAGGATGTCTTTTCAGGTTTGAATCAGAGAAATACAATCTTTGGGACTGTTCTTCTGCATGTACCGCTCGTCATAGCGGCTGGTGCAACTATTGCCGCTTCGAAGAAATTCATCTTGAGCGAGATGAGCTCCTGGATCAGACTGATTATAGACAATACGACATGTGAGGATACAATTAATCTCTATAGAGCATTCCATCTAATCCTACCAGGAGGGCAATTGAGTAGGGCAGATGCTACTTGGACTGAGCGTCACGACAGGTTTGACGTCGAGAATCCTGAGGTGTTCGACAATATTAGAGAAGATAACATGACATTGCATGATCTCTTCAAAATGTCAGCCAATGTGGATCCCATTTCTCGAGAGTGGTCAGAATACTATCAGGGCATTCTCGGAGAGATCTTTCCTTACTTGGATGAAGTGGCTAGATGTCTTGAGGACCTTGAAGAAGGCATTGTTAGAACATTCATCTGGCAATTATCACGGGAACATGATGGGCTTATTTTGAAAAAAGCCGGGATTAGGATAGCTGAAGAAGTTAGATCTCTCGCTGAAAGAATCGTTGGAAATGGCATGAATGGTGTAGAGAGTGAAGACTTACTCGCGCATCTGGATGATGAGTTGAGAAGGGAAGGAAATCTTCTGAATCCGGGCACAACAGCAGATTTTGTGTCAGCAGCTATCTTCTGCAAACTTGTCGCAATGGAGTTTAGAAGGATTTAGCCTAGAATTCCGCTGAACAGAATCGCTGCAAGAATGAAGAGTAGGATTGCAGACGGCAAAGTCATTGCTTTTGCTTCGAGCCGTTTTACCTCACGCACTTCTCTACTTGGGCCGAGTTGATAGGATATGATGAGGATAATTCCTAGGATGGCCAGTAGAGAAACAATTCCTTCATGCGCCATGTCAATGCATCCAGGATGGAAATTCAGTTCTTACTATTAACTCTACTTGATTGTTTTCGATGACCAAGAATCTCAACTCAACAGCAAGGAAAAGAAATGGACAGAGTCCTACTACTACATGAGAACCTGACGGAACACATGCTCGAACTTGATTCGAAGCTCTCTGGCCCTCTCAATATCAGCCAGATAGAGAGGCTGCCTCATATCCTGAAGATTTGGGATCTTTCTGCAGAGTTTCTGCCCCATCAACTTGCGTAGCGCAAATGAAACTGTTCTCGGAGCAAGATCCACTCTGGTGGAGATGTCTTTGGGAGTGAGAGGACCGTCATGCGTCAATTTGTCTAGGACTATTATTGCACTTCTTGGTAACTCTAAGGACATTGTTCACCACCGGCCCTTTATCGGGCTATAGCCTTCCTTGACTAATGTTCTCTGTCCGCAATATAAGACAATAGGTCAAAGCAGAGTGTTCCATTATTGAGTAGTTACTTTGCCATGGTCTCCATCAACTGCCATGTTAAACCGTTGGACAAAGTGCAGCAATAAGGGAGTATTCAAGTGGAGGATGCTCGTAGCAGAAGTATAATTGTGGCAAAAAGAAGGTGAGCAACCCAAAATGAAGGAACGTGTGTTTGTTACAAGAAGAATACCAGATAAGGGGCTCGATCAGATAAGAGCAGAGTTCGAAGCCACTGTATGGGTGAAAGATGACCCACCGTCAAAGGTTGAAATCATCAAGGGTGCTACAGGCTGTACAGGACTTGTCACTCTCCTCTCAGACCCAATCGATGCTGAGTTGATGAACTCCCTTCCTAGCCTGAGAGTTATTGCACAATGCGCCGTGGGCTACGACAACATCGACGTTCAAAATGCAACTGAGAGGAATATTGCTGTCACGAACACACCAGGGATTCTCACAGAAACAACCGCAGACCTAACTTGGGCGCTGATTCTAGCAACATGCCGAAGGGTTCCTGAGGCTGATCGATACGTGAGGGATGGCCATTGGAGAGTTGCATGGGATCCCATGATGCTCCTTGGAAGGGACATTTTCGGATCGACACTTGGAATCATAGGAGCGGGTAGAATAGGCAGTGCTGTTGCCCGACGAGCGTGTGGGTTCTCGATGAAGATACTCTATCACTCGAGGTCCAGAAATGAGGAGGTTGAGTCCGATTTGAACGCGTCGAGAACCGATCTGGAAACACTTCTTCAAGAGTCGGACATCGTTTCCATTCATGTTCCCTTGACAGATGATACCCAAGGAATGATAGGGATTGACGAATTGCGGATGATGAAGCCATCTGCAGTCTTGGTAAATACTTCAAGAGGCCCGGTGATTGATGAGTACGCCTTGACTCAAGCTCTGGAAACAGGATTGATAGCAGGTGCTGGTCTTGATGTGTTCAGCGATGAACCAGTTCCGATGGATAGCGGATTACTCAAACTTGATAATGTCGTCTTGCTGCCGCATATCGGAAGTGCAAGTATCGACACACGAAACAAGATGGCTGAGATGTGTGCAAAGAACTTGATAGTTGCCCTACGGGGTGAAAAACCCCCGAATATTGTGAATCCAGAGGTGAAATGGAGTGAATGATAGCTGTCTAAATGCTGTGAAGAGTAGGCGGTCAATTAGGAGGTTCGAAAGCACGGGAATTAGCGAAGAGAATATGAATGACATACTGGAAGCTGGATTCAGTGCCCCTTCTGCCGGCAATAGGCAACCATGGCGAGTTGTGATTGTCAGAGATAAGAACACAAAGGCGGCACTAGTTGAAGCTGCACTCAATCAGAAGTTCATTGCCCAGGCACCTGTTGTTCTTGTTGTTTGCGCTGTCCCAGAGGAATCTGCAGAGAGGTACGGAAAGAGGGGCAAGACACTTTATGTTCTTCAAGACACTGCCGCGTTGACACAGAACCTACTACTCGCTGCTCATTTGAAGGGCTACGGTGCCTGTTGGGTTGGTGCATTTGATGAAACCATTGCCGCGAATGCTGTGAATATTCCTGACAACATGAGACCAGTCGCGATAATACCAATTGGACATATTGCAGGATCGGCCCCAGAGATGCGACCACGCAAGCTGTTAGCGGATGTAGTTGTTACTGAGAAATTCTAGAGAGTGGCAAGCTGAGTAGTTCTGCCTAATAGGCGGCTTTAATCCCAGACAGTAATGGCTAGTGCACATCTAGTAGAATATGGAATTCTCTGACTTGCGGTTTGCGAAAAAAAGAGGGAGTGGGGGCATAAGCCCCCTTTAAGCTGAGTTGTACACCTTGGTCTAGCGCTTCTTCACTAGGAAGAGAATCAGCACCACTACTACCCCAACGCCGATACCAGCAATCAAACCTAGCAACAGTGGGTCGATAGGTGGTGGTGGTGTTGTCGGCGGTGTCGTCGGAGTTGTTGTTGGTGTTGTCGAAGGCGTCGTTGTTGGTGTTGTTGGCCCAGGAATGGTACCACTTCCAAGTGAGAACACGTCATCGCTCCTATCTGGTATGGATGGATTCGCTGGCCATGGGTTTGGTAGGCCGAATTGACCGGCGTATGCCGTATCGTTGTCAAGCGCTGTGACCTCTATGAGCGCCTCGTCAGTTGCTAGGATTGAAGTTGTGCTCCAAGAGTAGTAGAAGTAGCCATTGGCTGCATCGTATGGCGCTGGTCCTGTGTACAGGATCTCCCAGTATGTTCCTCCATCCTTGGAGAACCGTATCTGGAAGAAGATATCATCTCCGTTTGCATCAGCTGCAGTGAAGGTGACATTGTGAGTACCTGTACTCCAGTCCTCGCCTCCCATAGGAGCCAGCAACTCAATCGTTGGATTGAAGAAGTTCCCGAATCTCACCGCGTTGAGCGTTTCCACCCATGCAACCTCAGTACCTGTGTAGGCAGTCACCTGAATGTCCTTGGTGATGTTGTAGAAGAAGTCGTAGGTGTCGTAAGTGACAGTCCTTCCAGGAACTACTGGCTGTGCCTCAGCTGAACGAGTATCCACGTTGTAATACCATGTGCCCGGATCTTGGTCGTAGTTCCAGCACAGGAGTATCATTGTGTCGTTCGTTGATGTCCATGTGAAGCTGCCAGTTTCAGGATTGGCACCTGTAGCCATATTGCCTCCCATGTAATCATTGGAGTATGCCCAAGGCTGAGTCCCATCAAAGACCATGAAGTCACAGTCTCCGATATCAAATCCAGCCGTAACTCGGACAGGATCGCCTGGTGCAAGACCCTTGAGTATCGCTACCGAAACCTGATCCGCCGGTAAGGGTGAATCAGGATTGTTGAATGGGAATGCTGGCGGAAATGCTGCAGTTGGAACAACCAGTGGTATGTCATAGTCTTCAAAGAACAATCCACTCAGGAATGCCAGTTCAGTTTCCACGATCTCGAAGTCTGGATTCAGTGGGAAGCTGTAGTCAGTGTACGTGAAGTTCAACACCACATGATCTCCAGCCAATGTCTCTCCGCTGCCAAATGACGTAGCGGGTACACCATTGGCTGTATAGGTTGACTCCAATGTCGTAGAGGGCATATCCATGAACCACTGCATCTCGAGCGTGATCTCCTCAAATGGATCAGTTCCATTCCATGCGCTGACCACCAGCTGGAGATACCATTCTCCACGGTAGAGATAGACATCCTCAGGACCACCAGCGAAGACCATTGTGTTGTATGTTGGTCTCACCGGCGGTTGGTTGAGTGGGTAGTCAACATTGTTCGTCTGTGCATAGAAGTAATCGCTCTCATAGCTATCAGTGAGATACATGTCCACAACGGTTCCAGGATTCTCCCAGCTCACCTTGAATGCCAAGACTGAGCCGTTACCTGCATTTGGTCCTCCAAGAACAGGTTCTGGTACTTCAATGCGGAATGTTCTCTTGTCTCCAGCTCCTGCAAAGTTCTCCTCGGAGAGATCTGCAGCAGCAAACACAGCACCGTTGTCGAATGGATTGAAGTCTGTTCCCATGCCATCTGCCAAGGTGATGACTGCACCTTCAGCCACATCTAGGTCTACAGCAACATTGTAGGAGTATGGAATCTGGTGTGTCCAGGTTCCACTGTCAACCATTACAAATCCAGCATGAGTACCATACTCATCACTAGTAGGAGTGACTGAAACATTGAAACCACCTGTGTTAGAAACAATGGCAAGTGGTCCAGTCTGTACCTCCCACGTAATGAGTGATACCTTGAAGTCATGTCCAGATGTAAGGGTTGCCCCGGTGTCTGTCACCTGTAGAGTGGGTGTGTTCTGAAAGATGTTACTGAGGCCAGCAACATCACTGACGCGTATTATCATGCTATTGAACTCGTTGTAGCCTCGACCAATGTTCCTTATTGTATCACTTGCAGAGAAAATCTGACCCCATGGAGAGTGAAAGATATTGTAGAAGTTCATCTCGCCGTTGCCAGCTAAATCTCCTGGACCATCATCAGCCCAGTCGAACAGCCTGCTGACTACGATATCCCCAATGTAGTCTTCGTCAAAAGTTATGACAAAGAAGGCATATGGGTCAGCAAAGGCAGCGTCAATCTGACCTTCCGTGTATCCTGCATCCATGAATTCCTTGGTCATGTTGAATACTCCATCAGTTTCCACTGCTGGGTCAAAGTTGTGATCTAGGTACGTGTAGGTTGTTGCATCAAAGCTCAGCATTTCGCTCATGACATATTCCCAAGCAGTTGCTGTATAGCCGGCACCCAGGTCATAGTCGACACCATCATAGCCAGTCGCATTGACAGTCACCGTTTCCGTGTCACCTGGAAATACATCTCCGAAGAAGATGCTACTCGTCAGTGCTGGTGTTTCATTCAACGGATACGGGGCGTTTGGATGTCCTGGCGGATAATTCATGCTTGCCCAGATGTCTGGTGGGATGTCAAGCCAGTTGTCGCCACCCACAGCTGCTGGCCATGGAATTTCATAATACGGATAAGTAGCTATCCAATAGCGCCAACAGATGTATGCAGATTCATAGTAGTTGTCCATTGTGTCACTGCTCTGGAAGTAGTATCGATCATTCATCAAGCCATCAATTGCCAGGCATGCCTCGTAGGCATTGACCTGTCCATGGCCCTGAATGAATGGATCCATACCCAAGTCCGTGGCTGATGACAGAACAACCTCCTTCAATACGTAGGGATCATAGCCCCAGCCCTTGTCCATCATAGCCTCAAGTGCGACTGCTGCAACTGCAGCTGCCAGTGGCGAGGACAGACTTGTACCCTGCCACCACTTGTAGGTTTCTGCAGGTCCTCCAACGGTATAGGACCAATACCAAGGTAGACCTTCATACATGATGTTCTGTATTGGCTGTGGATTGACTCCTCGATAGCCGGGAGCCACTACATCAGGTTTCGGATATCCCAGGAAGTTCGGACCCATTGAAGAGAACGGTGCCGGGGAGTTTGCATTGATCTGACCTTCTGAATAGAGGTTATCATAGTAGTGATTCTTGGTAGTACCGCCAACACAGACAACAAGTCCTCCAGTAGCTGGTGCTCCACCTGACATGTAGCCTGGACCGGAGTTGCCTGCTGAGGAGAACATCAATATTCCCTCATAGTTTGGATCCGCATATCCTGGTACCGACATAGCATCGAACGCCAGAGTCGTCCAGAACAAGTCGAACTGTGAACCTGTACCCCAACCCCAAGACATCGACAATATCTCAGCCTTGTGTTCACCAGTATACTCCCACATTCCGGATGTAGTATTGAGATGGAATCCACAGGCCCAGAATGTGCCTCCAAAGTCGTCAAAAGTACTCGCATAGCCGAAGTTCTTGATTGACATCACAGTGGCACCAGTAGCAACTCCAGGCAGGTAGTATTCGGTGTCGTTCAAAGGATCAGTTTCTTGGTAGACTTTGTGACCATAGACACCACGTGAGGCAATCGCACCTGCAAGCCATTGACCATGGTTCGTTGCAGTGGTCAGGGAGAGCTCTGAATAGATCAGACCGAATCCTAGGCCATCAGCTCTGAACCCACAGAAGAGCACCTCATCAGTGGCATTCATGCCTGTGCCTGCGAAGTAGGTTTCATTGAAGTAGTACGTGTAGAAGTTAAGATTGTCATAGATCCAACCCAATGAACCTAGTCCGTAGTAGTTCGTGCCATCATTGTAGTGCACAACCGGTCCCTTTCCTGTTCCATCAACCGTGTAGTACCAGCCTGCGCTATAGTCGTCCTCAAAGCTCCAGTCCATCATTCCGACCAGTTCAGCTACATAGTCGGGAGCATAGGGATTCTCGACTGTTTCTTGCCAGTAGTACTCATTGATCAGCTTTGAGTAAGCGGCCATGGCACCCCAGTCAATGATCAGCTTACTTGCATCAATTACAAGTGCTGGTGCATACATGGCGGCGAATTGGTCATCTCGCAGTTCAAAGACCCAACCAACAGTGTAGTTATCAAAGCTACCTGGCGCTGGTAATTCCCAGTCCTTCCAGAGGTAGTCATCGATTAATGTATCAAGACCACCACCATATAGACCAAAATGCTCATGTCTGAGGGTCCTGAGATAGTGAGCTGATGCACTGAATGGCGCTCGAGCCATTATAGGATCCCAACCTGTGACGTTGAGGTAGTACTTGTCTGTCGTGGCGTTGTAGTAAGTCAGGGCATAGCCTGCTGCAAGCCACGCATCGACATCAGCGACATTAGTAGCATTTGCGTATGTAAGCATCTGGGTTCCAATCCCTGATGGATCATATGATGTTGGTCTGCCCGATGCATCTACATCTACTGCGTCAACTAGATCAGGGATGCTGAAGTCTGTCGAGAAATCAGTGATTGCAACAGTGACACCATCACCCGTGTAGCCAAGACCTTCTGCTCCTGATGCGCCGAGGTCATCAGCGATCTCGAACATATCAGGTTCAGGGACGTCAGTTGTCATGTCAACCTCCGGTATCACCTTATCGGCCGAGATATACATCAGGCCATCGAGCTTTGTCAGGATATTTGCTTTTGCCGGCGAAAATACCGTACCATAGACATAAGTCGCAAAGCCCATATCGATAGCCCAATAAACCTTGGCATTCTCCCTAACAGCATCTACATCAGTACCGGGATATAGGACCACTAGAAAATCAACGCCGCCATGCGACGTATCCATCTCAGTAGTAGTTTCTTCGGTTGTGATATAAGATGCGAAGAGAGAGTCAACCTTTTGTTCCCTCGCAATGGGATCATTCAATCGTTGATTGATACTATCGATCATGTCGATTGCCTGATCCACCATGGTGGGGGAAGTGCTAAGTGGTGTAGCTTCATTCATTCTCATCACTATAGCTGGTGCTATAAATAGCGAACCAGAAAGAGTGACAATAAGAAGCAGTACCACTGCACGCTTCTTGTGCAAATCTAACATTTGTATTTTCTTCTCCTCTCATATCAATCAGCATAGAAAACGCCGCACAAAACGAGGGCGACGAGAGATGGCCCTATACATGTCCTGTACGAAAAATACCTCAAGTATCTGTCAGACTCGAGCCCTGACAAATACACTCCTCAAACGCGTTCTCAATAATGCCGTGATGGCACTCGCAGACCAATGTCATCCTATTAAGCATTCCTACATATGGATAGAATAGTCTTGATGCCTGATTCTCTCCAAAATCAGGCAATCCATTTAGCAATTCGTTAATACAAAGGTCAGGACCCGCGTGTCATCTTCTTGATTCCATCAACTATCTCATGAGCAATCATTACTGCGCCAATGAGTTCAATCTTGGGCTCTGCTTTTACAAGTCCACTAGGAGGTGCCGAAACTCTGCCCATAGCGCGTCCCATTGTCTTGATTAGACTCGATAGAGCAATTTGAGCAGACACGTCTAAAGGACTGCTCTCGACCTGAGATATAAGTTCAGCAAGGTCCGAGATGACGCTGTCCGATACTTCTGAGGCAGTTTCCGCTCTACGAATATAGTCCTGGAGTTTTGCCATGCTATCAGCATCAACAGCACCTGGTTCGGCTCCCGACTCAGCTTTCACCTTTAGCATCTCAATCTCAGCTTGAAGATTGCTGATGGTCTGGTCCTTAACTGAGATTGTTTGCAGAAGCTCCTGTTCTTGATCAGCGCTCATGCCAGCAGAGCTTAGACTTGCCTCCATTGCCTTCATGGCAGCTTCTCTCTCAGCGACTTCCTCCCTAATAGCATCCAATTGCCCCTGCAGTGCAGTTAGTGAGTTCTCCTTTTCTGAAAGGAACTCGTTCAGCTCTTTGTTCTCCCCTTCTAATTTCTGAACTTCGTCCTTCATGGATTTCATCTTGTTTTGAGCTTCTTTGAGAACGTCCCGGAGTGCGACAAAGTCTGGATCAGGAGGAGAGATCACCTTGCTTGCTATAGCACCGAATACCAGCGCCAAGATAGCTATGTACAGGACTCCAATGAAGATATCTCCATATATCAAATCAGTCATGATCTGAATCACTCCCATGAACTGCTCATATGTTCCAAAGTCGTGGCCTGGAATCCACGGTGTGCCGCCGAATGATGCATAGACAAGTATGATTATGCCCGCGAGGAAACTCCCACCGCCAACCGCTACCAACAGGTTTCGCCTACCACTATCTTGAGGCAAATGTCTCTGATATAGCAGAATGACAGCTCCAATGAAGAGAAGCGGCAAGACATAGGGTGTCACTGCCAGAACATCCACCTGTGGATATCCTATGTCTATGGTAGCACGAAAGCCAGCGAGCAAGTTGGGATTGGCCATTGTATATCCTCCTTTTACGCTGGAGAATATGATGAAAATCGCTGAATAAGTATATTCTGGGTATCTAGACACAAATAGAAAATCAAGGCGTTCTGCCCCACAGAGAACTGAGGGACAGAACCATCTGCATGTCTAACGCTTCCAGAGCTCGCCCTTCATCCTTTCATGGTCCTCAACGATTGTTTCAAGGGTCTTGAACAGCCTGCTGGCTTCATCAATATTCAGAAGAAAAGCACCCTTAACATCGCGGTCCTCACCTAATGAAATGCGGATTCTGCCATCATTAACCCAACCCTCATCGGTCTTTTCCGGGGGTTGAAGCTGAACCTCAAGCCAAGTCCTTCTCTTAGCACCGGTTTCCCGATCGTCAAAGAAATGCTTGATCTGAAGTCGGCGGTCGTATATCCGCGGTTTTGTACTCATTTTACACAGCACCTCTATCAGGACAAGTCCTCCTGACCTATCCTCACACAATAGTGCGCAAAAATGGATATACTTCCATTTCTCGGTACCACCGAGCTGCAGCCATTCGTACAAGCTGGCACCCAAGAAAACCCTTATCTGATTTGCCGAAACACCCCGCGTGGACGGACAGACACATGGTGAGCTACCATCGCATCTTCAAAATAAGACTCCTTGCAGTTCTTCTGATCTTCACATTGCTGGCACCAACAGCTCTACTTCTCGTGGAAGCCAAATCAGAGATTTCTTCTGCAAATCCGATAGTTGATCCTTTGCTTGTGGCAGCTATCAGTGATTTACCATCAGGAGAGAAGTTGCCAATTGTGGCATGTTTCTCAGATGGAGCTTCCGCAGGTAGCATCATTATGGCAATTAATGGCCTAGGAATTAATGGCGAACATGTGCGTCATGTATTCCATTTGATACCTGCTGTGTCACTCTATGCATCAGCAACCGAAATTGATGCTCTATCTAGCCTCTCTTCCATCCAAGGGATCGCTCTGGATGTCAAGAAACAAGTATTGACAGGAGAGCCCATCGAGTACCACATAGTCGGCCAAGATCTGGACTACGAGCACTTCACTGAAACCCTCGCTGTGAATGAGATGTGGGCAGGGGGGTATTATGGCAATGGAACAACGATAGCTGTACTTGATAGCGGCGCACAAGGAGACCATCCCGATCTTCAGGGACAACTAATAGGTTTCAAAGATTTCATTGGACTCGGCACTGATATGAATCCAAGCGATGGAATTGATGCTTATGATGACAATGGACACGGGACTGCAGTGGCTTCGAACGCTGCGGGAACAGGTGCGGCGAGTGGAGGCAATTTCACAGGAACTGCACCTGGAGCGAATCTTCTGATAATCAAGGTATTGGATAGCGATGGTTCAGGAGATGACTCTGTCCTTGCACAGGGCATTGAGTTTGCAGTGGACCAAGGGGCTGATGTCATCAGCATTAGTTTAGGCGGCCCTTGGACTGAGAGCCAATTCATTGTCGAGCCCTCTGTTCTAGCTATTACTGCAGCAGTGGACGCTGGAGTTCCTGTTGTTGTAGCGGCAGGGAATTCGGGTCCAGCTTCGTTCTCGATAAATTCGCCTGGCATTACCCAAGAAGCAATAACGGTGGGGGCCTCAGCCGGTTCAGCAGGGGTAGTGGCATTCAGCAGCAGAGGTCCAGTTGAGAGGAATATTAATGATCCCTTGGGGCTTTATGCAAAGCCAGACATGGTAGCGCCCGGGTCATCCGTCGTATCCGCGCGATGGATTGGATCCGATTATTACGAGTATCCGATATATGATCAAGCTGAATATGGGGAGTATTATACACAGTGGTCTGGCACCTCAGCATCAGCACCACAGGTTGCTGGACTCGTCGCCATGTTGATACAGAAGCATTCCGGTCTTACTCCAACTGAGGCCAAGATTGCTTTGATGGCTGGAGCGACTGACCTCGGGGCGGACTCAATGGAGCAGGGCTGGGGATTGCCGAATGTGACACGTTCATCCGAGATAATAGCTACAGGTTCCGGGGAACTCACCATAATGACACCACGAAAGTATCCAACCTTGCCTGGAACCACAACTGTTCAGATTGTTGGTGAGGATCGGCCAGACCAGAATATTACAATCATCTCAACACATTCACTAGGAACAGTGGATGTGGTCGTTGAGGGAAATGCAAGTCAGTTTGTTCGAGTGGAGCAAGACCAGATACAGGTTGGGACAGGCTACAGCTATCTTTCGATTGGATTGGACGTTCAGACAGGTCTTCCTCTGAGCTCCATTGGATTCTATTCAGGAGAACTGAAGCTCACTTCTGGTGGGCAAAATTATACGAGTCTTGAAATCGAGTTCTCAATCACGACATACGGTGGTCGTCTTCTCGTTGACATGGCGCATCATGATGAAGACTACGATGACCCCTCAGCATACAGATACTTTCAGGACTACCTTCGAGAGCGGGGAGTAGTTCTGGATCAGTTTGGCGGAGAATCTTATTTTACCCAGCCAAGTATAACGCTAAGCGACCTAGCAACGACTGAAGCCTTCATGATCATGGACACGGAAACATCGTATGGCTCTGGTGAGATTCAAGCCTTGCATGATTTTGTGGACCAGGGCGGGACGCTCATTGTACTCTCGGAATACTACAATGAAACCACTGGGCAGGCTTCATTTGGAATTGACGACTATAATAGAATTCTAGAGCCATATGGAATTGAATGTCTGAGAGAAGGTATTGGGGAAGGTCCCACCCCACTAATAGGAGCCTTCTACGGTGTGGATTTCGGAGGCGCGGTAGAAACAGACCCACTAATGGAGGGGGTTTCAAACCTCTATATTCTATGGGGGAGCACACTTAAAGTCGATACCTCTGTAGCAGGCGCCAGGGGACTCTTCTGGCTGGACGCTGCAAAGACAAAGGCCATCGTAGCAGTCGCTGAATCAGGTGAGGGACGAGTTATCGTAATCTCTGATGGTTCCACCCTATATGATGACATCCTGTACGATGCTATTCGCGGGGGAGCAGACAATCTTAACCTGCTGAGGAATCTGGCTCGTGCTATTCAAACCGAAGCTCCGAGAATCTATGATGTCGAACTTGATACGGATCGAATAGGAGGTCAAGCCAATTTAACAACATATGTGTTCGATGACGACCTAGTGGATGTCACAATCACTATTCTTGGCCCTAATGGCGAAGATATCGCTGGCGGCGTAGCCGAGTCACTAGGGTATAAATTCTCATCAGATTTCATCCTTTCAAGCGGCGGTTTCTTTGAAGTCACCATTGTTGCTACTGATGCAAATGACAATGTTAAGACCTTCAACAAGCTATTCCTTGTTCCACTTGACCCAGCAGATGATCTGTTCATCAATGTGGTGACTTTCAGCCTGCTAGGCGTGGTGGGCGTATCACTCCTATATGTCGTTATAATCAGAAGGAAACCGAAACGACGGAGAGTTATTGAGTTTCAGCCGGAGCCACAGCCCGATGAGCATCCTCCGCCTCCGTCTATTTCATAGGTCCAAATGTTCGTTCCATCAGAGATAGTATTTGCTCATGTCGGCCTTGGAGCAGGGGTCTTTCTTCTAGAGTAGATCCAGCTTCCACTCTGTTTAGGATCTCATAGCCTACTCGAGCACCCATCCTTGCAGAGAGGACTTGCCCACCAATTAGACGACCATCCTTGTTGGTCACCAAAGCGACCTTCATCGCTTCATTGGAGTCTTCCAGATACGTGACCTCGGTTTCAAGACCTGCATCCTTTGCGCTTGTGGTGGAATGACCGACACACACAATGTCAGTATCGAAGATTCGATCATATTGTAGCATTATAGATGTGTCACTGTATACTTTGTCCCTCCCAACTGCTGCGACACCGGCTTGCCTTCCGGCCCTGGCAGCAGTACTACCTATTGGCATTAGTCGAGGAGTACCGGTCAGGGAATCAATCATCTCAACACAGTCGCCAACTGCATAGACTCCATCCTTGCTCGTCTCAGTCAGATTGTTGATGGCAATGCCACCAAGAGTGCCCATCTTAAGACCAAATTTCTCCGCCAAGGAGGTATTGGGACGGACACCTGTCATGAATAGGACAATGTCTGTGTCTATTGCTTCCCCACCAACTTCTATTCCAGTTACACGCTCCGTGCCAACAACAGATGTGGGAGCGGAGCCAATATGCAGTTTAATTCCACGAGGAATGCGCGATAGTAGCTCTTCACTCATGGCCTCTTCTAACTGTCTTCGCATTAGTCGGGATCTGATAATAAGATGGACTTCCTTTTCCATTCTGCAGAGGCGTTCTGCTGTTTCAAGGCCACTGAATCCAGCACCTATAATGACGACTGTGTCTGCCTTCTCCAACTCCTTGCCTATGACAGTGGTCTCAGCCATCGACTGGATTGTGTAGACTCCTGGGAGGTCTCTGCCAGGCAACTCAGGAACAGAAGGAACTCCACCTGTCGCGATAATCAGACGGTCGTATTGAACCACTGAGGATTTGCCATCACTTGAAACAAGGTCCAAGCTCTTCTTATCCAAGTCACCACCGACAACTTTCACGCCCGTTTTGACCTCAATCCCTCTCTTCTTGAGAGAATCGTAGGACCAATCGCGAATTTCTAGCTCACGAGTCTCAGGATGCTCAAGAGCCAACGAAGCGCCGGGTTTCTTATGAGCTGGAAGCGTTTCCTCTGTAATGATTATAATCTCCGAGCTTGGGTCGAATGTCTTAGCCGCTGTAGCTGCCGCGACACCTCCAGGACCGTATCCAATGATCGCGATCTTCATTTTCATGCCTCACCTCTTCTTCTAGAGATTGCCCGCGGGACATAGTATAAAATTACAATGGCTCCAATTGCTACTCCTGCAAGCAGAACAATCATCGAATTGTCTTCTATAATGAGCAGCGTGCCGATATGTAACTCTACTGATTGTCCCGTGATACTGGAGGCGGCAGCATAAACGTCGTATTCGCCTGCGGCGAATGACGAAGGCACTATGTCGATTGGATATACTCCTCCAGCTCCATTCAATGTGAAATTGAGACCTTCGCTAGCATTGCGCTGGAAGCTTATCCAGACTCTATCAGCTAGGATGTAGCCTTCTATTACAATCTCCCCTGTAACGCGGGCGATTAGAAATGGGCCAATACGAACTTCCTCTTGGTCAATTGATGCACTAGAGATTCGAAGAGTAGTGAGTTGTGTACCCAACATTACAGGCGGCAAATAGGCTGTGTAATGCGAATCGCTCACATTGAAGACAATAGAGTATGGACGATAATAGTTCGGCAAATCCACCTGGATTTCAACTGTTGCATTCTCATGTCCAGTCTCAAAATCCGTATTGACAACCTCATAATCCTCGCCCAGAACACTCCATTGGATTGTGAACGACTCGACCGGATCGTCTCTATCCGACATTCTGATCGAAACGTCGAACATGTCATCCATCGACTCAACTTCGAGGGATGTCACTAATGGCCTCCATTGGTTCGTCAATGTAGCCAAGCTAGTCTGATCCGCGGGTGATGTTGTAAGATTGCTAGTTGAAACAAAGATTCTACCACGGATATCACCGCTGCTCTTCTCTATGCTGATGAAAGCTGTCTGCGAGTCAGTCCATTGGTCTACAGACAGCGATGAGGATTCATAAGAGGATCCTGTCCACTGGTATGCCGTTGCAATTCCACCTGTAAGATTCACTTGGATATCGGCGCCTTGGAGACCTGTTGCAAGCTGAGAGTCTGTGTCCCAGTGTAACGTCAAGACATTGTCGCCCTCGAAGTTAACAGCTGATCTCATTGTGGCTGCTATGACTAAACGCTCAGTGCTTTGATGAGCCTTTACGCTTAGAATGTCAAGGTCGCCACCAAGCGAAAGGTCAGTGTTGGAGATCAGGATATCTCCATAGCCCGTCCATTCTGAAAGACTCATACCGTGGACTATTGGTGAAACCAGCACATGTCTGACAGACCAAACTGAGTCCACAGGTCCATAGCCCCATGAATCATCAGCCGGGCTATAATGAAGCCCTTGTCCACCTGCACCCGCTGTAAGAGCAGTGAAGTCAGACCAGGCTCTTTGCTCAGGAGAGGCTTGCCTGATTAGCGCTAAAACTCCAGCAACATGAGGGCTTGCCATACTTGTGCCACTCCGCTGTGTCCAGAGATTGGAAATGGTCTGAGATGCTGCATAGATACTCACTCCTGGCGCGGCAACAGTGATTGTTTTGGCTCCATCAATTCGTGGACCTCTACTCGATGAGCCATATATCCCGCTTGTCCCATCGTCGTAGCAGCCAACAGTTACTGCAAGATCCGCAGTGCCCGGTGAACTGATTGTTCTGGTGTTATCAATTTGGGTTGTGAATTTTAGATTAGGACCAACCCACATATTATCCCATGCATAGGCATCGACAGTAATCATGTCTCCCGTCGGATTTGTAAGTCCGACTGACCATGAGCCGGAGGTCCAGTTATGATCATCCTCAGAAACCTGAATCAGAAGATTGTGCAGACCACGAAGACTAGTTTCTGCGAAAGCATATGCATAAAGCTCGGGTTCTTCTATCACGAAGGAGCTCCCATCTATATCTGAGAATTGCCCAGTATCTATCGTCGCACCACTTGGTGTCTTTAAGAAGAGATGCTCATCTCGATCGGTGCTTCTCCATAGGAAGCTGATAAAGGAGGCATCAGGAGGTGTGCCAACTGTTAGACCTGCACTTGCGTTGCCTCCAACTGGAACTGCAAAGTGCGCATGCTTTGGAGATGTTCCTGAGTTTCCTAGGTTTCCAGCTGCAGTAGTACTGACAACGCCAAACTGTAGGAACGCCTCAGTGACTGCCAAGTCTTCGATATCTGTTCCATCTAGAAAGCCAAGGTAGCTTGAGAAGGACATGTTGATTATATCTGCTCCATTCTCCACAGCGAAGTGAATCGCGTTCAGTATATCACTTGATTTCAGTGGACTCTTAATTGCAATCAGGTCAGCACCAGGAGCGACTCCTACATAGCTCGTGTACCCAGGCTGACCACCAACAATCGTTGATGACACATGTGTACCATGCCCATTGGAGTCGGTCACAAAAATGCCCAATGTGGTGAGATTGGTGCCCCTCTCATAGACATGACCAGTCTCTTGGTCATATAGAAGGCTGATTTTTGACTCGCCGAATATCACAACATCTTCCGAAGTTAGGTCAATACGACCATTTGTATTATCATCTATGCCACCAAGCCAGCGATCGCCCTCATTGTACTCGAAGACATTGTTGCCATCAATATCAATGAACATGTACTCATTCGCCCACTCTATCGTGGAAGGACTCTGGAGATCTATATGGCTGATTGGACCTTCATCGGCATCAGCAGACAAATCGCCATCGACATCAACATAGTATCCATCGCCTCCATCAAGGACACCATATGGCCCTCCAGACTGCCGCCAAAAGCTAGGATGATTCATATTGACGCCTGTATCGATCACAGCAACAGTTACTCCTGTTCCATTGATACTGTTGCCATTCTCCTTTAGATAGGCCCAGACATCGGGAGCCTTTGTAGCAGGAACGGATGAGGTCAAAGAAGGAACATACTGTTTCTCTCCGGAAGAGGCATGTAGGAGTCCAATTCCAGCAAGGGCTTGAAGAGATTCTAGATTGCTGGCTCGAGCTGAATAGACTCTCCCCACATTTACAATGGAACCACTTCTTCTTTCGAACTCAACACCCTTTGACTCAGCAAATTCAACCTCCTGGGGAGATAATTGATGCTCAAACTGGAGAATCGTGCGACGGCTTTCCTGGATAGCAGTGCTTCCTGAAAGCTCCATCTTGAGTTGTGTTCCAATAGAAGGTTCAGTTGAATATGGCATGATATTGGCGGCAGCAACATCAGCGGGAGTCGCTGGGACTATTAGAGAAACGATGAATAATCCAAGGAGTAGATAGCGGCTGAGCATTGGGATACCCTCTAGATGGACTCTTTGGTCGTTCAGATTATGACTCTGATATGCTTTTGCCTAACGAACCTAGTATATCTAGCGAGCATGCCGGATTGCAGATTGGCTCTACTCCTTGGCAATTATTGAAACATCACTGAATACAATATCCGGACCAATGATGCCCTCCAAGTAATGAGGTTTCTTCGCGACCTCATCAACCTGATTCAGCAAGTCATAGATATTCCCTGCTACCATCAAGCCGTGAACTGCCCCAATCATCTCACCATTCTTGATAAGGATTGCAGGATTGCCGACAATGCTGAAGTCACCTGACTCGGGATTTGAGCTATGAGCACCCTGGACCCCCCGGATATAGTATCCATGTTTGATTCCCTTGATTATGTCTTTAATATCACGTTCGCCTGTTTCCACAACTATATTGCTTGGTGATATCTCAACCAAGCCTTGCCTCATATTTCGCTTGGCATTGCCAGTGCTTTTGACACCCATTTTGCGTGCCCAGTAAGTATCCCAAAGAAAGGAGCGCAACACTCCCTTCTCGATTATTGGAGTACGCCGCCTTGGAACTCCTTCATCGTCCGCAGAGGAACTCGATACTCCTCTTGGGTGAAGACCGTCATCGATAATGGTGACTCTTTCAGATGCTATCTTCTCGCCAAGCTTGTCACCAATCCTGGATTTGCCCCTAGCTACATTATCTCCCCTTATGGACTGAATCAATGTGTATTGCATTATCTGACCGTAGGCAAAAGGATGCATTATGACGGTATGCTTCCCTGTAGTGCCCATGACACTGTTTTTGCAGATTCTTATTGCTGATGCTACATCATCAACTATGCCCTCAATATCTACATTCATATCGCGAGAGATGTCGTATGAAAACACCATAGGGGTCATGCCCGTTTCTGTTGGAGCAATTCCGCCTAGCACTACCAGGGCAAGTGTGCCTTTGTCAGAGTGAGAGACACCATTGCTATTGGCGTATGCGGCGCTGAAGCCAATTGCGGCAGACCCGCCAAAACCTGGAATCAGTCCCGGCTCGGCTTCAGTAATTAGACTCAGAGCTCTAGCCCCTAGGCCGACAATCTCTCCAGAGTCTGAATCCATAACTGAGTCCTGCCAAAGCCCCTCAATGACTGGGTAGCTATCTGCAGGGGAAGGAAAGCCAGACCAGTCCTCATCGTCCGTAGTTGCTTTCGCAGCTGATATGGCAAGACCAAGAGCCTCATCCGCAGCATCTCGTGTGGGAATGTTTGTGAAAGCGCACCCCATTTTCTTTCCGATATGGAGCCGAATTGCCACTTCAGAGAGGCTCTTTTTGCTGACTTGGCTAATCTGACCCATTTCTACATCTGACTCCACCTCTGATTCAGACATTGCTTGAACTTCGATATGTTCTGCTCCCCTTTCCTTTCCAGTCTTGACAATGTATTCGCAAAGGTCGAGTAGTTTCTTTTCGTCAATCATGATTGGAACCTCCTAGCTTGAACCTCCGAAAGTGATACCACCCTTCAAGAACCGAATGTTTGGGCCTCCAGCTGCAACGAATGCCTCCTGGCCTTTTCCGCATCGTCCCAATTCAAAGGGGAAATCTTCGTTTGCAATACCTTCGATTTTGAAAAGAGAATCAGTAGCAATCCCTGAGATAGACAGGTCCGTTACTGGCTTGCCAAGCTCACCATTTACAATCTCATAGGCTTCCTGTATGCCAACTTGGAAGGACGCATTCATCTGGGCTTGACCGCCTCTAAAGTCTGCACAATAATAGCCAAAATCGATTCCCTCAAACATTTCATCAGGATTGTAATCACCTCGCTCGAACAGTGTATTCCTCATGCGTATGATTGGTGGGTGTAGATAGCTCTCGGCTCTGGCATTGCCCGTAACTCGTTGTCCGATTTTTGCAGCATATTCTCTGTTCGTCAACAGCTCGGTCAGCACAGAGTCTTTGATGATCTCAACTCTCGAAGCCAATGAACCCTCATCGTCATACTTCGAGGTGCCAAGGTTACCTTCATCGACTCCATTGTCAGTCATGCTAACGCCCTCTGAAGCAACCACCTCGCCTACCTTGCCATTGAAGGAACTCTGAACAGTGAGGTCTGCCTCGGCCAGATGACCCAAGGCCTCATGGGCAAGAACTCCAATCACACGAGGACCGAGAACGCATGGAAATGATCCGCCCTTTGCTGGGGTTCCTTCCAGCTGGAGCTTCACACGCCTTGCAGCCTCCAAGCCTATGACTTCTGGCGTAGCGACTTTGTCCATATACTCCCAACCTTTCTTTGTTGAGGCGTCTTCATAGCGAGCCGCACTAAGACGAGTTCCTTCTTTGCCCGTGACCCATGGATAGCTCCATACTAGAACAACGTCCGTTTGGATTTTCGAGCCATCAGAGGTCATCAGGTATTTCTTGCCAGAAGCCGTTCGCACCTTCACTGTAACAGCAGTTATCCGTGAGTCAAAATCGCGAATTGCCCTGGTCATGTCTTGCATGTATTGGAGCTTCTCCTCTATAGGAACATGACGAGGATCACGCGTCACATTGAATTCAACAACATCCTCATGGTCCTTTGTATCTGCCAAGATAATCGGTTCCTGGCGTGTAACTGCTGCAGCCTTGGCCATTGAGAATGCATCCTTGACTGCGCTCTCTAGCCCATTCAAATCGTCGGTTGTAACGAATCCCCAGGCACCATCAGCAAGGACCCTTATTGCTACTCCCTGCTCAATCCTCTGAGTCAAAGCGCTTACACGGCTATCATCCATCTGGATATATTCGATGAATCCGGATTCGCCTCGGAGTTCAACATAGCTGGCTCCTAGGTCCCTTCCCTGTTCTACTGCACTCTCTAATTTATCAAACAATTCAATCCAACCCTGCAGACTTCTTTTCCTAGCCACATTTGATTTATCTAATAAGCTTACGATATCAGCCATACATCAGCTCCAAAATTCAATACAATGCCTGAGATGCGTGTATATGCAATTGTGCGTTGAGGTGTAGCCAAGTCCGACTAGAAATCGTTTGCTAGCGCTTATAACAGCATCCAGGTACAGAGGAGATACTCGGATGTATCCCAAATGACATCGGTTGAGGAAATCGCAGAGATACTTCGCAAGGGAGAAGCCCGAAATATGGAATTTAAGCGGAGTCTCACGAAGGCAGACCTCAAATCTGAC
>JBHLQS010000008.1:0-36065 GCA_048883405.1 Candidatus Thorarchaeota archaeon | reverse complement strand
GAGCTTAATGTATACAGTACGAACCCGCGAGACAATGACACTGATCATGACCTGCTTTTGGACAGTGAAGAGATCCTATATGGGACAAATCCACTTGACATGGACTCTGAAGATGATGATGTAAATGATGGTTCAGAGCCTGACTGGAATGTTGACACTGATGGAGACTCACTGATCAATGCCTTGGACCCTGACTCAGATGACGATCTATTGCTTGATGGCGACGAGATTCTGCTTGGGAGTGACCCCCTCAATAATGACTCAGATGCGGACAATGTGATTGATGGATGGGACCCTGCTCCCATGGACAACGATGCAGACGACGATGGTGTATTTGATGGGAATGAAGCTACGGCATGGTCATATTGGTATGAGGCTGAGGAGCTTGAACCAGAACGAGGTGTGGTCGGAAGTGATATCGATGCCAGGAATGGACAAGCATTATTCTCGACGGGTCCTGGCATACTGTTCAACTATTCAGTCCCAGTGACAGAGGGCGATTACAAGTTCTTCGTGAGAGCAAGAGGTGAGTTTCTTGAGACCCAGAACAGGTCCATTGCTCTCTCTGTGGAACAGAGCAGCGTGATGATTGTCAATAGTGACCTACATTTCTTGACACCTATCTACCGTTGGTACTCCGCTCCGTTCTTCAATGTGAGCGACGGCATGCTCAAGATAATCACGAGCACATCGTTTTCGTGGGTTGTGATTGACAGGGTGGGCGTAGTCCGAATGAAGAGCATAAACTCTGAGGTCACTGATCCCCTTGATCAAGATACAGACGGGGACCTGATTGTGGATGGACAAGAGTCGGTCCTCGACTCCTACTGGTACGAGGCAGAGGACTTTGCATGGGACCCAATCCAGGTCATCGATAATACCACTGCTAGCAACAGCAAGCACGTGACTCCGCTGCCAGACGGCAGAGTGGCCTTCATCTCAGACACAAGCTACATCTTTCCTAATGGAACATATGTTGTGTTTGTGCGCGCACTGAGTGCTTCTCTCAACTCCAGCAACACAATGGAAGTCGATATCACTCTGGGAGGCGACCCGATTACAGTGCCCCCAGTGCAGTTTGCCTTGGTACGGCAGGTCGTCTACAATGTGGTCGTCAGAAATGTCCATCTTTACGAGTGGTTCTTTGGTCTCCAATTCAGTCTCCCGGCAGATGATACGATTGACATCGACATTCGTGCTCTGGGGGTGCTGGGCGACATCTTCGTCGACAAGGTCTTGTTGATGAAGTTGGAGTACTGGTCGGACACGGCTTTTGTCTCGTACAACAACGGTACTGGGACTATTTCATCAGTGCTCAATGTTCCCCGAGGCATTTCTGACCCTATGGACATCGATACCGACGGGGATGGATATAGAGCAGCAGATGGTTTTCTTGCAGAGTCTACTGGCTGGTTCACAGATGGGTTTGAGCAGTACGATATAGGGACCAATCCTTTCGACATTGACACAGACCGGGATGGAGACTCCGACACGCTCGACCCCAATCCAAACAGTGGGGACACAGACCTCGATGGAGTCTTCGATTACATAGAGCTCTTGAGCAATTACAACGGGACTCCATCCGACCCGCTCAATGCTGATACTGACGCGGACGGCATTCGAGATGGCGATGAAGACCTGAACCTTGACGGGACTCTGACAACCGGAGAGACCAACCCAACAGTGGCCGATACGGATATGGATGGCATTGATGATGGGATAGAGATTGGCATTCCAGATCCTAGTGCTCTCCCTGAAGCTCCTCCGATAATAACTGACCCCTTGAACCCTGATTCAGATGGTGATGGGATTCTAGATGGGACTGAGGACTCAAATGGGAATGGTCAGCATGAGCCCCTCCTTAATGAGACCCGCGCGGACAGGGCTGACACAGACTTTGACTTCTTGTACGACAATGTTGAGCCTGTCTACTCAACAGACCCGAATATTCGGGACTCGGATGGTGACTTGTTACCAGATGGCATTGAGGTCTACATATACGGAACGAATCCAACATTGAATGATACGGATGGAGAAGGGCTCTTTGACGGTCCAGAAGTATATGTGTTCAAGACAGATCCGAAAGACCCGGATTCAGACGATGACTTACTGGACGATTGGGAGGAAGTGGTGATTTACAGAACGAACCCCTTGTCGAACGACACTGATGGCGAAGGCCTCGATGATTATGAGGAGGTTCAGACCTATGGAACCAATCCTAATCATCCAGACACAGATCGAGATGGCGCAACGGATTACGAGGAGGTCCTGGCTGGCACGAATCCCCTCAACGCTCCTCCATTCGCCGTCTTCGGTCTGGATCAGACCGTGTACAGGGGTGTGGATTTGCAGCTCGATGGTCGCCCATCGTACGACAAAGACGGGACCGTTGAGTCCTATCACTGGGACTTCGAGGGAGAGGTAAGTCTGACCGTGAATGATCCTTGGAATCCCTCGGTGAGATTCATGCAGTTGGGTGAGTACGATGTCACTCTGACCGTGACTGATGACGACAGTGAAACGGGAGCCTCGACAGTCACGTTTACAGTCATCAACCAGCCTCCTACCGCAGATGCAGGCCTAGACCAATCTGTGTTCACCGGTTTCAATGTTGATTTCCAGTCGGGCTCGGGATCAACGGATCCGGATGGTGTGATTGCCTCCTACGAGTGGAACTTCATGGATGGCACGACAGGAACAGGCCAGAGCACCACCCATGTCTTTGGTGCTGCTGGGACTTATTACGTGACCCTCACCGTGATAGACAATGATGGTGGCAGAGATACTGACACTGTTGTTATAACCGCAGAGACTCCAAGGCCGCCTGATCTCTATGTCTCAACCGATGACATCGAATTTGTCACAGATGGAACAGACGTCATAATGAGCCTGACAGTCCAAAACGACGGGGATCTTGATGCGAGTAGTGTGTCATTTGAAGTATCCGATGAGGTCACAGGATGGTCCACATCAATGAGCCGAGATACAGGGATTCCTGCGGGGTCGAGCCTTGACTTCAATGTCACCTTGCCTTCCGAACCTCTAGGCTTCCACAGCCTCCGAATCGAGGTTGACCAAAACCATGCGATAGAGGAGTCAGACGAAGCGAATAATGTTGTCCATATCGTAATCCCGGATGCAGATGAAGACAGTCTATCGGACGTAGGAGAGGGCATTCTCGGAACAAATCCAAACAACTCAGACTCGGATGGAGATACTCTCAAGGACGGTCCTCATAGGATATGGGGCTCTGGTGCCTGGCCCGTTGAGCACGACTCACTGGTGGATACAGATGGTGATGGATGGATCAATGCACTGGACACCGATTCAGACAATGATGGATATTCAGACGAAGTGGATATTGACCCACTACATGACCTGCTGGTGAAAGTGAGAATTGACGCCCTCACTATTGAAGACCCCGTTGACTATGAGCTAGTCTTGAGGTCGAGGACAGTAAGAGTTCCCTGGCTCAGCTGCAGTTGGTCTGGATGCCGTACCAGATACAGGACTTTCACAGTCTACTATCCCTGGATCGAGGAGAACAGACTTGCAGAGCCGTACTTCAGGGTGATGATGTCCGACCAATGGTCCAGTGAGAACTGGATGCATAGTGAGGTGCCTGTTGGACTCGAGGTCCAACACTTTGGCTCAGACCATCCCCCGTTATTCGTTTCCAATGTCCCTGATGACCAGGCCTTCGTTTCAATCATGGTAGAGGCATGGGATGTTGATCTCGTCATCAACGACCGGCTGGATCTAGGAGGTCTCAATACTCGAAGATCCTATGCGATGTATGACTTGGAAGAGGCGTTGGAAAATCAGCCCGGACAGCGGTCTCAAACGATAGTATCAAGCGGGAGTTATGATGGAAGCACTAGCGACGACGAAGATGATGCTGCGGTCAGGTATACGATATACCCTGACTATGAGCTGTCATACCAAGAACAGATGACACTAGCTGAGCAGTTCTCTCCTCGACTCAGTTTCGACGTGACAGAGACATGGCGTCCTCGTGACATTCGTGACCTCCTTGAGCATGCTGACATGAGGAACAGTTCTGGCGGCATTGTGGACTCGACACCCACTCCAGAAGAACTGGCAGACCATGCTGGCACAGGTGATTACCTAGACCTGGATGATTCATACCATTCACAGGACTCTTCGGATTACGGTCTCAAAATCTACTCCCATGTATTCACTACCTACAGGAATTTCGTCGTGGTACAATACTGGTTCTTCTATATCTACGATGACTGGGTGAACAACCATGAAGGTGACTGGGAGATGATTCAGCTGATATTGCCGCCTAAGGGCACCTCAGCTGTAGAGAATCTGGTGCCCGAAGTTGCAGGATACTCATGGCACAACCACATAGAGAGAAGCGGCTGGGTCTTCGATGTTCTGTCGCTATTCACCACTCATCCTGTGGTATTTGTGGAAAAGGGATCGCATGCGAGTGGTTTCGTACCTCCCGGCGGTACCTATCTGCCGGAAGACATGTCTCAGTACTCAATAGAGTTGATAAATAATGATGGATGGTTGAGATTTGATGGTCTCTGGGGAGAACCAGGTCCCTCAGGTTTTGCGGGGCCTCCTGGTCCAGTATTCAGATCAGGATGGATTCTGGCTCCACCACACTTCCCGGGGACTTATGGGCTCTATACGGCATACATGTGGACAGACCCGATCTTCTGGTTTTGGTATACTACTGGCGCGACCTTGTGATTGTTTCGGCCTTGGAGCAGTCACAAGGCTCCTCTCCTATAGGGTGAGTATAAGGGCTCTCTAGTCTTCAAGAGTCCTCTGGCTGTGTGCTCTGTGACGTATAGATGTCAATAAGCGTGGAGTGAATGAAATCACTCCATCAATCCTCTATTTCTATCACATCGCGTTCTAATTTCTGGACAAGCCGTTCTATTCCATGGTATTATTATCAAATTCCCGTACTCTAACTTGACTCGGTAGGAGAAATCACCAAGTGTGGGATACGCGTGGATCAATCAATTAGTGACACAAAATTGGAGTCTGAGGCTGAGGGAGAAACTGGCATTCAGGCTAGTAGACAGTCAAGAGTATCAAGTATCATTGCAGCGATATTGCCATTTGTGCAGTCCATCCCCCCGCTCACAATATGGGGCGGCCTAATGACGATACCATTTGTCAGTTATATCGCTCTCCTCTTCACGTCAAGCCCCTCTCAGTTCGTTGAGGCCATTGTCTTCATCTTCTTTGGGGGCTTTCCTTGGGAGCAAATCATCGCAATACTAGGAATTGGTACCCTCTTCTATTCTATAGTTCATATGAGATTGGCGAAGAACGAGGGTCTGATCAGGAGTGGACCTTATAGTTACGTCCGCCATCCACAATATCTAGGAGTTGTCTTGTTCACACTCGCACTGACGACCCGCAGCTACTGGATAGGCAAGAACACCTTTGGAGCGAGCTGGATCGCTCCTGAACTCACGATCGCTATTTGGTTTGGCACACTCTTTGCCTATATCATTCTGGCTCAAGTAGAGGAACTCCATCTAGCCAAGACATTTCCATCAGAGTATGAGGAATACAGAGAAGATACTGGATTCATGTTTCCATTTGTTAAGACTCGGAATCGGGCCATTGAAATTGCCCTGTCAGTGCTGATTCCAGCCCTCATCCTTGCTGCTGTGCTGATTGCAGCTCCTGGATATCCTCCTCTACTCTAGGATGGTAGTCTACATCGGGTTTCAGTTATGAGACTTCCAATAAATGCTAAATAGCTAGTGACTGATTGTTCGAAGATATGAGCGAGTATGAGGAGAGGCTCACCCAGTATATGAACGAGAACGACATTGAGGGTGAGTTGCTGAGTCTAGGTGAGTCTTGTCATACGGTGCAGGACGCAGCGGATGCAGTTGATGCAGGTGTCGATGAGATCATCAAGAACATCTGTCTAATGGACTCGGAGGACAATTTCATTGTGGCTATCGTAAAAGGAGCACATCGTGTGAGCACATCCAGAGTTGCGAAGGTGTTGGGAGTTGAGTCTACTAGGACAGCCACGCCAGATGAGATTCTCCAATACTCTGGTTACCCAGTCGGTGGTGTACCATCATTCGGTTTTGATGCAATCTTCCTTGTCGACCCAAAAGTCATGGAAAGGGAAGTCGTGTACTCAAGCGGCGGTTCAACTACATCTCTTCTGAAAGTTGCAACAAAGGTACTACTTGATTCAAATAAGGGCAAATTGGTCAGAATAAGGAAATAGATCACCCTCTCTCAATATTAGCCATGAGTGGGGCGTTCACGTGATGACTTATCGCATCTGATTAATTGATTGGGGACTCTGGTCCCATTTCATTGAAACATCTGAAAAGGAGAGAAGACTGGCTTTCCCGTTTCTCTCTTATATCACATTGATCGATAGCAGAGGCCAACTACTGGTTCCATCAAGGTATGAGTCATCGGCTCTAGTCTGTTGGTTGTCGTTGATGTCAGTGGCTCTGATATACAGATCTATGTGGCCTGCAGTAGAGAAAGTCGCGTTGATACCCCAGAACACCCATACATTGTCTGCATCCATCTGCTGGACAATGGATGCATTCGTCCATGTTGCGCCATCATCAATCGAATATTCCACCAGCTTGACACGAGTGCCTCCAAATGCACACCCACCAATCTGTAAGTTCTCATCCACATCGATCGAAACAGCCCCTTTTGGAAAGAAAATATGTGAGTCAATCTCTATGGGTGGCGATGTATCCCATCCGCGGTCCTCCCAGTAGTCCTCCAGCGGCCTATCAATCACTTCAATCTCGGTCACCCAGGCGGGTTGTTTGATGCCATAATACCCTGGGTTGAGAATTCGCAGAGGGAATCCCTGAACTGGCGGAATCTCTACCCCATTCATATATAGAGCTCCGAGTACTCCGTTGTTTCTTATCTGGTCCATAGTATGGGATGCGTAGTACCCATCGGCAGCTCGATACTTGACTCCTGTTGCATTCTCTGAGAGACCCAAGGACTCCAGTAGATCAATTAGCATGAATCCTTTCCAAATTGCAGTGCCTATCAGTTTCCCATATGCACCATTGCCAATGCATTCGACTGTCAGGGGCAGCTCGGTCATATTCAATGACTGCAGCTCATCCAGAGTGAAACTAGTGGGATTGTCGATAAGTCCCTTTACCTCAAGCCGATATGTATCCCGGTCAATCTCAGGGACTCCCCCAATTCGAGTTATGAAATAGTCCTCATTCTTCGTTATGAAATCTGGATACTGAAAAGTTCCTTCATCCTCTGATGGTGATAAGGGATGTATTGAGATCAGTACGACAGACATCACGACCATCACGATGATGAAATAGGCCAGTATCTTCAGGTCTCTCTCCATCATGTATCCCCTTTACAGATATTCTCCCCTCAGCAGATAGAAGTAAGCAATTTGACTGTATGCTTCAATATAGTGCATTGCCAAACCACCATCAAAGGCAGGCTCATCAGAGTCGAACGAAGAACAAGCTCGAGACCAGCTATTGCGTACGTTCGAAGATTGATTTTGGAATCTAATCTTCTAGCTACTATCTCATACCACAGTGATGGTCAAATGAGGCCAACTACTGGTCCCGTCAAGGTAGTTAAAATCCGTCTTTTGTTGCTGATTATTATTGATATCTGTAGCTTTAACCTGCAGAACGACTTGGTCTGTGCTATTGAATCTTATATTAATCTCCCAAAACACCCATACATTATCTGCATCCATTTGCTGGACTATCGACGCCTGATTCCATGTGAAGCCGTAGTCTATCGAATACTCTACAAATTTAACACGAGTGCCCCCAAAGGCACAGCCTCCAAGCCTTAAGTTTTCATTCACACCTATTGTGACAAATTCGTCGTCGGGAAAGAAAATGTGCGAATCAATTTCTATGGGCTGAGAAGTATCCCATCCCTGATTATCCCATAAGTCCTGTAGTGATGTATTCTTCACTTCTATGCTGGTCACCCACGCAGGCTGTTTTGCACCATAATAACCTGGATTCAAGATGCGGAGAGGGAAACCTTGCACTGGTGGAATCTCTACCCCATTCATGTACAATGCTCCTATCACTCCATTATTCTTTAGCTGGTCCAGGGTGTGAGATGCAAAATAGCTATCAGCAGCGCGATACGTGACTGCTGTTGCATTCTCTGAGAGACCCAATGACTCCAATAAATCAAACATATTGAAGCCTTTCCACACTGCAGTACCTATTAACGGTCCATTCTCTGGGTTCCCAATGCACTCAACGGTGAGGGGTAGCTCGATTAAATCCAGTGATTGCAGCTCATCTAGCGTGAAATTCTTTGGATTGTCAATGAGTCCTGTCACCTCAAGCCGATACGTGTCCCTGTCGATCTCAGGAACGCCCCCAATTCTAGTAATAAAGTAGTCCTCGTTCTTAGTGATGAAATCAGGAAACTCTGAAGAATCATCGCCTTCACCAATTGACAATGGACTTGTGCCAATTAATATGACAGATGTAGCAACCATCGCGATGACGAATCCGGCTAGGAATTTCAGATCTCTCTCCATTTTATTCATCGCCTATGGTTACAGATTGTAATTTTATTGTATGCTTTATTATAGTGCAGTAAACGGCAGTGTGTTCTCGTAAATGCCACAACCAAGGAGGCTTCACACCTTGGTTTCGGAGAGACTGGAGAGTGTTGATTTCCTATTCAGATTGGACAGTGGTTTCATAATATTTATCTCGGAAACCAAGGACGTCTGTCCAATCTACTGGGCGTTCTATCGTCTGAAGGTGATTAATCCATGTCAAAGATAATCTATGTAAGCAGCTATTTGCCTAGAGAGTGCGGAATAGCCACCTTCACAGAGGACCTGATAACGAGTATCGATGCTCTTCAAGTTTCTGTACCTGCATGTGTAATGGCAGTGAATGACCCCGGCTCATCGTATAGTTATGGGAAGGAGGTAGTATTCCAGATTGAAAGCAATGATAGGAAGTCTTTCAAGCTAGCGGCTGATTATGTCAATAGCTCGGATTGCGACCTGGTGAATGTGCAACATGAGTTTGGCCTTTTTGGTGGGGTGTGGGGAGAATATCTTTTGGAGTTTTTCAGGAAACTCAGGAAGCCTAGTGTCACCACTATGCACACAACTCTATTTCCTGACTCAAAGATAATTCGTTCAATAGGAAATGGGGATGTACATAATAAGGTGGTGAAGGAAATCGGGCGAAGAAGCTCTTCTATTGTAGTCATGACAGAAACGGCTGCAGACATCCTGCAGAACAACTATGCCATAAGCCCCGAAAAAGTCAGAGTCATTCGCCATGGATTTCCAGCAATGCCATTTGTGCCGAGTCAGGTTGGAAAGGAAACCTTAGGCTTGGACGGAAGAACCGTCCTGTCCACATTTGGTCTTTTGAGTCGAGACAAAGGAATCCAGAATGCCATAAAGGCACTGCCAGAGGTTGTCAGAGACTGGCCTGATATACTATACCTGATAATCGGACAGACCCATCCACAGGTCAGATTACACGAAGGGGAGAGATATAGGAACCGTCTCATCAGACTAGTGAAGAAGCTAGGTCTCGAGGAGAACGTCAGATTCCACAACCGTTTCTTGACTAAGGAGGAATTGATAGCATACCTACAGGGCACAGACATCTATATCTGTCCGTATCTGAACAAGGAGCAGCTCTCTAGTGGGACAGTCACCTATGCCTTGGGTTCAGGACGCGCTATTGTGTCCACTCCATTCTATTACGCCCAGGAAGTCTTGGCTGAGGGGCGCGGAGTGTTATGCAAATTCAAAAGCCCGCAGTCAATTACCAATGGAATTAGAATGCTCCTGGAAAATCCTGAAGAGAGAGCTCGCATAGAAAAACAGGCATATCAGTACGGTTGTAGCATGACATGGCCCAAAGTGGCTGAACAATATGCATCTCTGTTCGAGGAGATGACTCAGTAGGCAGGAGGATGGATTGTATCAAGATCCCTTCGATCAACTGCAGTTGGCTGCAGGATTTAACAGATGACACAGGGATATTACAGCATTCAAAATTCTCTATTCCCAACAGAAAGGAGGGCTATGCCACTGATGACAATGCTCGCGCTCTAGTGGCAGTCCTCAAGTACAGTCTATTGCACAAGGATATAGTGACTCTGAAACTTGCAAGGACCTATCTGAGTTTCCTTCTTCATGCGCAAGAGGAGGATGGTCATGTTCACTCCTTCATGGAATACAATCGTGACTTCCTTAACAGAGAGAGATCAGATGATGCAATAGGTCGGGTTCTTTGGGCTTGTGGCTACTCCCAGACAGTGGATGTTTCCCCCGACTTCAGGATGGCAGCAAAGGAGATTTTTGATAAGGGGTTGGACTGGGCCATACAGTCCGCCTCACCTCGGACTCATGCCTTCGCCATCTTAGCCCTTCACCATTATGCTCGTGCATTCCCTACAGACAAGAATCCGCCGCTCAATGTTGTTCATCTTGCAGACCGACTTCTTGAAGAATTTGGCAAAGAGTCAACCTCATCTTGGCACTGGTTCGAACCATATCTCACATATGCTAATTCTAGGCTTCCTCAGGCGCTATTCAGAGCCTATCAGACAACTGGAAAACAGGACTATCTTAGCACCGCTGAGAAGAGCTTTGAGTTCCTTGTTGAGAATACCATAATCGAGGGAGTGTTCCACCCTGTGGGCAATAGTTCTTGGTACAAAAGAGGTGGACAGATGGCGCTGTATGATCAGCAGCCGATTGAAGCATCATGCATGGTAGAAGCGGCATCCGCAGCATTTCAGGTGACAGGCAAGGACAAATACCTCAGGATTGCTCATACCGCATTTGACTGGTTCATGGGTGACAACTCAAAGAAGGTGATGGTATACAATCCTGCTACGGGTGGCTGCTATGATGGGATTACATCTGACGGTTTGAACATGAACCAAGGAGCCGAGGCAGGTCTCTCCTACCTACTTGCACGACTCGAGATGGAATTCTTGACCAGGAAACCATGATATGTTCTCACTGACACTAGGGCAGGAGTTCGCTCAGCTCATACTCGACTCCACAGACTACTGTATCAGCACCGCCATAGTAGACAAGAAGCTTGTCATCCAATAAGACGCTGCCACAGCTAAACACGACATTAGGCACTTTGCCGAACCTTTCATACTCTTCTGTAGGTTCCAGTATTGGTTCTTCTGAGCGATAGAGGATGTGCTCGGGGTCATCCTTATCGATTAGGAGGACACCCAGACGATAGACATAATTGTAGTCCACGCCATGATACAGGAAGAACCATCCCTCATTGATCTCCATTGGTGGCGAGGCGGAGCCAACTTTTAGGCTGTCCCACTTACGTGGTCTAGGCCCCATCAATGCTCTCATATCGCACCAATGCTTTAGGTCCTTTGAATACGCCACACATAAGTGAGGCTCTATACGGTGACACATCACGTATCGCCCGCCAATCTTCCGAGGGAAGATCACTGCATTCTTGTTCTGGATGCCATTGAATGGTAGCCATCTCTCTCCCCAGTTCCAGCGCTCTGCCAATAAGTCCTCAAGGGATATAGTCGTTAGAGAAATCTGGTAGGCGTTTATCGGATTGTTTCTGTAAGCTGTATAGGTCATTAGACATTCATCGTTCATTGCCGTGATTCGAGGATCTTCAACGCCAAGATTCTCACATGGCTCATCAGGTGCGAATGCTGGTTCCGGCTGTCGGAAGTCGATTGAATAGCCATCTTCTGAGTTCGCATATCCAAGGCGCGACACGTTATCATCACCCATAGCACGGTAGATGAGATGGACCTTGTCGCCGGCATATAGTGCCGCGGCATTGAACACCATTCGATTCTCCCAGTAATGGCCTGCCAATGGCTCTAGGATTGGATTGTTTTTGAAGCGCTTCATCCCTAAATTCTCCCGCTGTCATGTCAAAGATTCGTTGTCTTACTATTCCTACATATTGTGGACTTCATCTAGTATCGCTCTGAAACTAAGAAGACCAAGGAGATGACCCTCGCTGTCAGTGACTGGCAGGTGTCTAATTCTGTTTGAGCGCATGACATCCTTGGCCATCGCAAAGGTTGCTTCCTGCGGAACCGTCTTTGGATTCATCGTCATGACTTCCTTGAGCGGTGTGCTCAAGGGGATATTGGTAGCTACGACTCGGATTGCATCTCTTTCCGTAAAGATTCCCTTGCAGTGGTGTTCTTCATTGACGACTATGATGGATCCGATGTGTTTGTGATGAAGCATATCAATCGCTTCCTTGGTGGTTATGTCTCCAGGTGCAGTCACCACATCTTCAATCATCATGCTTTTGATCTTCAATTTGCTATTCATCTCATTTTAGGCCTGCTTGACGCTGGTATATAAGGTAATAGTCGTGACGAATCTGTCTCGTCATGCAACGGCAAGCATCTAATATCGAATTTTCCCATCTTTGAGAGTGGTACTTTAGTGTTACGCTGGTTCATGAGTGACAATTCCATGAGTGTTTGGGCTGTCTGCAAAGCCTTTTCTGATTCAATACGAAATCGATTATGAGTGAGAATCGTGGATGAGACTCCTGGGTCGGTGCCCTTTCCTGGAGAGGAGGAGCTGCGTGCCAAGACTAAGAGAAGGGTCCATATTGGATTTCTCCTGCTTGCTACTCCAATATTCCTCCTTTCGTCTCTCTTTATCCTACCGAGATTCATTCGAGAATGGGCTTCCCTTCCGATATTCGGTCTCATCGTTTTCGGATTACTCTCTGGTTCTGTGCTAGTAGTATATTATGGAGAGGGGAGCAGGTTATTCTATCATAGTCTTGATCTTATACGGAAACTGACTCCAGATGAGGTAGTCCTGAAGGGTAGGTATGCAGTCGCGAAAATTGGAAGAATCTTCTTGGTGGCTTACTGGGGGTCAAATGCTCTGTGCTTCATCGCATTCCTGCATTCAATGCCAGCAGAAAAACAGAAGTTAGATATTCCGAGTGCTATTTGGAGATGGGAATACAAGATCGAGATTGAAGGATTCAAAATCGCACGACGGCAGGGTAAATACACAGTCCCCGTTTCGGAGGAGGACTTCATTACAGGTGATGGCATTCTGTATACGCTCCTGATTGAGAGTATGCCTCCTCGCCGGGTGCTGCAGCATCCTTCAAAGCAGCAAATTCTCCGAATTGCTAGTCAGTTGGACGATGAAGCTTCTAGCTTTGGCAGTGGAACCATCATATAATCCTGTAAACGCATGAGTAGGTGCAGGTTTTCGTGGGCATGTTATTGGTGCCAATACTTCTCCCCAAACGTCGAGAGGGAACAGGGTAGTAGACAGTCATATGTTCTACCGTTTTCTTCTCCTTCGTCTGTTTTGACGACGATTTACACCTCTGAGGGCAAATCTCCCTCCATACCTACTTCGATAGAATGCAGGAGGGTTTCTATATCGAAACCATATCTCAGGAGTTGCAATGACTGAGGCAGTGGGGGCTGGAAAAAGTGGTGCTCCCTCTCTCCAATAGTCATAACTCCGTGGAATGAAATGCGCACATGCCATGTCCTTGGCATCAACATTTGTGTTGTGCAACACACACCTTCCATTTACAAAGTGGGCACAATTCTCATGTCGCAAATTCGAGAATTGATTCTCTGACATGACCATCAGACTAATTATGTGAATATGCACAAATTAAGTATTGGGTGTGACACGCATCCTGGTCCGCAGCAGGAACGCTTTCCGAAGGGTCAATGCTTTAGCCGATGCATATTAAAGTTAGAGGCATCTAACATTTAGTCTGTGGAGATTCCAATGACATCTGACATCTTCTTCCGCATCTCATTCCTTCTCCTATGGATCGCTCTTGGAATTCTCAGGGTATATTATGGACGGAAAACTAAGACGCATAATAGTCTTGTAGGAGTCGCAGAGAAACTGAAAACGGCGGAACAGGAGATGGGAAAAGGGATGATGGTTCTAACTGCCATCGTCACAGTAATTGGTGGACCAGGACTCATTCTCTACCTCATATCGCCACCATGGTGGGTTTGGACAAGGTTGCCTCTGGGAGAGCTTGTGAAATGGCTAGGAATAATCATAGCAATCCCTCCTCTCTTCTATCTGGTTTGGGTCCATCGACACTTGGACACTCAGTGGTCAATTGCTCTTGAGCTGCAGGAGGATCATAAGCTCATAACAGGTGGTCCTTACAGTCGAGTAAGGCATCCAATGTATCTCGGTATCTTCGTCTATACCACAGGTCTGATACTCATTGCCTCTGATTTGCTTGTGTTTGTCTTCTTTGCATTCTCTATATGGGTGAACTATCGAAGGATTCCTAGTGAGGAGGAGATGATGATTGAGCAATTTGGTGACAAATATCGTGAATACATGAAGCAGACTGGTAGACTGTTTCCTCGTATCAGCCAAGACGAGTGAGGTTTCTATACAAGCAGATAATTGCACAGGAAGTGTGATTCAGAAAAACTAAAGCGTTAAGGAGGCTATTTCTTCTGAGCTAAGATGTCCAGTGAAGAGGAAAGGATTGACAAATTGGAGGAAGTAGCCAATACCGTCTTCGCAGCCATCTTCGATGGATCTGATTCTGTCGAAATAGATGGCAACGTCTATCCAATAAATCAAACATCAAAGAGCAAGGTCAGACTTGTTGAGAGAGGAGGATACACCTACATCGAACAGAACCCGCACAAGGACTCCAGATGGGCGAAGCTCGCAAAAGAAGGCCATCAGATCATGTGGGTGATGCAAGGTCGGAGATACCTTGCACAAGTAAAGGATGGAAAATTCCTGAACTTGAAACGGAAGAAATGACCAGATATCATTTGAAAAGACCGATTGCTAGGGGAACATCTCCGTCACAATTCTGACTGTTTCCTTGACGAACTTAGGGCAGACTTCTTGGAAGCGACCTTGCTCGATTGCCTTATTCCTGGCCTCAGAGTCGCTCATTTTCACACCAGTCAGATTATCACATATGATCGTTCCAAACTGCTCCTTGAATCTTGACAGCAGCTCCGCAGACAATCTGTATGTTTCTGCCTTGTGTTCTCCCACGTCTGAAACTTTCTTCCCTACTAACAGGCCAATTGCCATGATTGCTCCTGAGAGAGCTCCACACTGTTGGCCACTGTGAGTGATTCCACCACCAAATCCTGAAGCGAGCTGGGTTCCGTTCTCGAAGTAGACCCCTTTGTGTTCCGAGATCGCTCGAAAGACGGATTGGGCACAGTTGTAATCTTCGGAGAAGTATTTCAACGATGCTTTGACGGCGCTGTCTTCAGCCATACTGCTCACCTGTGTTTGTCATAATCCTACTAACCTCTATTTAACAGAACCTTTGACATGATACAAATGCGATCACAGCCTTCGAAGCGAGAGTGCCGCAAGAATAGATACTAGTGAACATGGCTTTTCGAGGAATCCCTTTTCCCAATAGCATAATAAGACAGTCCTATCAGAAATCCTAGACATCCGCTCACGCGGGATTGTTGGTGACCGAAGGAATCACGATGGATCAATCAGCTATTGAAGCCATTGGACTCACAAAGCATTATGGTACTCTCTCAGCTGTTGACGACATATCCTTCAGAGTAGGCAAGGGGGAGGTCTTTGGTTTTCTAGGGCCCAACGGAGCTGGCAAGACAACTACAATCCGAATGCTCGTGGGACTCACTCCGCCTAGCGAGGGCACTGCTATGGTTGCTGGTCACAGTATCACAGACGATATTGTGGAGGTCAAGCGCCGTGTGGGTGTGGTGCCCGAGGTCTCCAACCTATACGATGAGCTATCAGTATGGGATAATCTGCTTTTCATGTCACAACTGTATCATGTGCCCAAACAAGAAAGGAGAGAGCGTATCAAAGACGTTCTTCAATCCTTTGATCTACAGTCCAGGAGAGGAATGAAGTTCGGTAAGCTGTCAAAGGGTCTGAAACGTCGAGTCGTAATAGCTGCTGCCTTGGTCCACTCACCTGAGATTGTCTTCATGGATGAGCCCACTGTTGGTCTTGACGTTGTAAGTGCGCAATCTCTCAGAGAGTTCATTGAACAGCTCGGCAACAATGATACAACAGTGTTCTTGACAACTCACTATATAGAGGAGGCTGACCGGCTATGTGATCGAATAGCCATAATCATGCAGGGGAAGATAATTGTAACTGACACCCCCGTGGGTATCAAGAAGCGTGTGGAAACCCAGCCTGTCATACGAGCAGAGCTATCCAGTTCACCCAGTGAATCTCTTCTCTCCAAGTTGAAGGGGCTGGGAGAACTAGAACATGAAGGATGCATCATAAATCTCCAAGTAAAGAACACACGTGACTCCTTGCCCCTCATCATCAATACATTGTCTAGTGAAGGAGCATCCGTTGAGGCGCTGGAAACGGTACGAGTATCTCTAGAGGAGGCGTTCGTTGAACTCACAGGATGTTCCCCAGATGTCCTCCGAGCAGAGAAAGGAGGTGGAAAAAGATAGGGCTGCGTGATGAGCTGAGTGGGATCTACTACATTCTCTTGAAGGACCTGCGTGCGTACTACTTCAAACCCCCCAACATCAGCTGGGGCATACTCTTCCCATTGGTCCTTACTCTTGCGTTCTTGCTTAGAGATCCGACCGGACTTGTTTTTCTCGCTCCAGGCCTCATAGCAATGGCTGCTGTCTTCGGCACAACAAGCATGGAGGCAATAGTCATCACCTTCGAGAGACGCAATGGTGCACTTGAACGACTTCTGTTGGCTCCGATATCGATACGGGCACTCCTGATTGGAAAGGTCTTGGGTGGTGCGGTCTTTGGTGGAATGATCTCCGGTGTCATGATGCTTGTTACGATTACGATGTTTGGCATGGTCCTGGTAGATCCCATCTTGTTCTTTGTTGCTCTTGTTCTTACTCTTCTTACGCTTTCATCACTGGGTGCTTTAGTGGCAGTGTCTGTGACTGAGGTTTTCGAGGCGCAGACCCTCTCCAATTTCTTCAGGTTTCCAATGATTTTCTTATGCGGCGTCTTCATCCCTGTTGAGGCAATGCCTCTGATACTCCAGGTCATTGCGTATTTCTTGCCTTTGACATATTCAGTGAACGCTTTGAGAATGGCTACATTAGAAGCACCTGAGGTACTAGTTTCCTTTGCCAATATTGGTGTACTAGTCGCTTTCTTACTTCTTATGCTAATAGCTAGCGAACGAGTGTTGAAACATAGTATGGAATAGATGCATGACTTTCAGATGCACGCATCTTCCAGAATCTCGTTGCCCACCACTGATGGCTGATGCCTCCACAACTCGCACAGGTGATGAGCAAGACTCTTTACTAAGTATTTTGCAATCCGGAGCGATTTAGTCTGTTCCTTCAGGGCTACAGAGGGAGAGATGGAAATTGGAAAGCGCCGCAAACATTGCTTCGCCCGATTTCAAGACAGTTGTCGATTCAGCATTTGAAACACTTCTGACAATAACGGCAATTCTGTCGGGTGTTTATGTCGCTGTCAGTTTTGATTGGTTTTCACAAGCATTAACAGAACCACATCCTGGCGAACCATTGAGTCCAGAGCTGATAACTCAGGCTATAACAGGGGTCTTTCTGGGACTAATCTTCATCTTGCCCTTGTCGATAGTTGTTGTTGCCTGGGCACTTTTCAAATTCTGGGGCTCTAGTACTTGGAGAACCGTTGCTTGGTCAAGTCTTCTTTACTGTCTATCACAAGATTTCGTGGGGGTTCTTGCTCTGCTTGCATTTCCCCTGATTGCAGAGAACATCTTTGTAGGCCCTCTCCTGGTGGCGGCTGTGGTCTTTGTAATAATAGTCCCAACTGCTCTGGGTATCATGCTTGGGTACAGGGTGACTGTAAGATACGACAGAGACCTGCTGCAGTTAGGGGCCAGAAAGAGACGCTATGCCTTGACAGCCATAACTAGTGTAATAGCTATTCTCACCATTCAAGCAATTCTTGGGCTGTTCATTCTAGCACAGTAGCCCGCTACTCATTGGATACTACAATGTTGCTCCACAGTTATGACACTGCGGACTTATCCCTATGTTGTCGTAACCACAGAAGGGACACTCAGTAGTCTGCCCTATCCTCTCGAATGCATGCGTGGATGAACTATCCAGTCCTTGCAGTTCAAACACATCATCAGAGACCGGGTCGTAGACCCTTATTGTGTAGATGGGTCGATTGTTGACTTGGTGTGTGACCTTTGCTTCGAGAAACTGGCTCAGAGGCCTGCCCGAAAAGTGCTCCAGAGAAATCTCCTTGACAAGATTCCCTCCTCGCGCCTCTATGATTCTGTCAGTAGTCAGATAGTATCTTGTGTTCCGCTCTCGGGCAAAAGCTACAGCTACAACGATGAAGATGATGAATAGCAGGAACGCCGTGGGTCCCACCATGTCCATTCCATACAGGTTGTATACTCCAGCTAGAGATACTGGCCCGAACATGAATAGAAGGAAACCCGATGCAATGACTTTGCCGCTGGTTCCTTCTCTCCTGGTCCAAACTACACTCTCGCCTGCATACAGTCCCTGCTTCGGAGGGTCAAATCGCATATACTTCCCCATAGAATAAATGGAAAATTGGCAATTTGAGGATTCTTCGTCTGAGCAAAACGCTTGGAATTCATGAGCCCCAGCCAAGACGAAGAAAAATCATATGGCACCTGAAGTATGGCTAAACAAGGTGAGCAAATGAGTGAGAGCCTGGATTCATTCGAAGGCATAAGGTTTGACCCTCCACATGAAGGAATGCTGCCTGGAGAGAGCATTGTATGGAGTCGTAGGGCGGGGACTGGTTTCTGGGTCCTCTTCTTCGGCGCTTTATTAGTCATGGGGGGTCCAGTGCTTACATTTGCATCACTAGATGCCTTTGGTTTGCCAATTAGTCTAATGTTTGGTGTCCTGACCCTTGTCGGAGTCATAGCGCTGCTTGTTACCTTGATCAATGTTAGAAGAACAAGATACTACCTCACGACTGATAGAATAGCAGAGGTGAGGGGCAGCAGGATCAAGAGAGCTATTCCCCTGGACAACTTTGCTGGAAGGCCATTGGGCCAGTTCATTGAGTCAAGAGTTGACCATCAGAGTAATGGCCACTCCGTGTACGCGATTCGCGTCTATGATCCTGTTTCCGATGAGGTCATGGAACTCAAGGGTCTTGACCCCAATTCAGCCAGAGCCTTCGAGAGAATCGGCGAAATAGTCGAATGTCCATACTGCGGCTTCAATAACTCAGCTATTCGATCTCAATGTAAGAACTGCGATGCTGTGTTGTGAATCGCTTAGTCTTTCATAGCCAAACTGGAATATTCAAAGCGAAATGCGCATTCCATCATAGGCAAATATCAGGCCATCATGCTCGCTCTCATAGTCCTTTCTCTCTGAGGGAGTCATACCAGCCAACAGTTGTCCATTCTTCCAGCTATGACATGAGAGATGAGTGAGGATGCATTTTGGAATGCCAGTTTCCTTCCAGAACTTTACGGCATCTTTTACATCAAAGTGTGCCCACTCCGCATCCAGATAGTCTAAGGTCGCTTCCGTGATTAGCAAATCTAGGTCTCTCAGTCTACTGATGGTTTCTGGTGGCGGGATTGCACCGTCTACAAGGTAGGTGAACTTTGTTTCAGCTTCTACAACAAACCCCACGCTGTGCTCTGTGTGTGTTGTCTTTACAACTTCCCAAGTTGCATCCTTCAACTGAATTCGATCTCCCGGTTTGATGGTATGAAGGTCAAACCAGGTCTTCATGAACGCATAATCACGCTCGAAGATGTTGATTACATCTGCCGTCCCATAGAACTGGACTCGCCCCCACTTGCTGATGCTCACTGGCTCATAGAATCCTACAATACCGGCAATGTGGTCGTAATGCCAGTGTGTGATGAAGATGTTATCCACGGTCCTAATTCCCTCTCTCTCGAGTTGGTGCTCGATGTCAGGACCTGCATCTATTATTGTGGTTTCCTCACCAAGGAGAGCTAATGCAGCTCTGGTACGCCTCAGACTAGGATTCAAGCGTGCCTCTTCACAGGTGGAACATGTGCAGAAGAAGGCTGGAAGAGTGGTTGGAGCACCAGTCCCAAGAAAGACGATCTCCAGATTCTCTTTTTCAGTCATTTAGCACCACTCAATCGATTATTCATCATGGAGCTATTGGCATCACAAAGAAGGTGTAGTAAACGGCAAAGATGGCTAGGACCAAACCTGCTAGGATGAAGCTCCAAGTATGAATCTTCGTTATCAGTTTTGCAAACTTCTTCTTATACGCAGTGACGATGTATAGAATGACTAGGTTCGCCTTATCTAAAGGAATTGCCTTCTCCATGCTAATGTCTGAGTTTCTGTCAAACTCTCTCTCAAGATCGCTGAGAAGCGCATCCTGCGTCTTCTTCACGTCAGATTCGTTCTCTTTTAGTAGCTTCTCAAAGGCGGGAATGTTCTTCTTGAAGTACCATCTTTCCTCAATCCAGTTGTACTTCTGATGAGGATACTCGAACCTAGAGTCCAAGTCATGTTTGATCACGCTGATGGTTCCGCCAATGAGGAGGACCACCAGTGGAGGCACGAACAGATAGGTTGCCGGATGATACATCCAATTGCCCTCTGTGACTATGGTGTAGATGAGTCCAAGTCCCGCAATCGCAAGACCCACAAGGGCGTTTGAGGTCTGGGCGTTGTCCTGCCTGATGGTTTCATAGTACTCTGCACGGTCAACTGTGAACTCAATCAGTTTCACAATTCGCTCATACAAGAATTCCAGCTGTTCGGGGTCTTCAGGTAGAGGCTTCTCCATGATCTCAAAATACCGTTTCTTAAATTCCTCCTCCGAGATATCTTGCATTGTGGAGCCTTCCTCCGTCACCAAGAATACAATCAGGTTGATGCGCATGCAGATAATGAACCTTTCTTCCAGACCCCGATTTTCATGTCAAGTTTCCTAGGAGTTTCTTGCCAAACTCTCCTATGTGAGTGAAGTCTTCAATCTCCCTTCGTGATGGTGGAGTGGGACTCTCCTTGGATTTTCCTATCATGATGAGAGCCATAGGTCTTACATTCGGAGGAAGTTTCAAGAGGTCTGAGAGCCCATCCTCGTCGAAATCTCCGACCCACCCCGAACCGAGTCCGAGTCCAGTTGCTGTGAGAAGTACATTCTGGATTGCCACTGCTGAGTCTTGAATGGCGTAAAGAGAGGCACCTCTTTCTCCATATTTTTTGGCTGTTCTGTTTAGGTCCGCACAGAAGACAAGAATTAGTGGTGCTGAACGCATGTACTCCTTTCCCTTCAGACCATCCACCAATGCGGTCCTATCTTTGTCAGAGTTGATGACTATAATCTCCCATGGCTGAAGGTTTCCTGCAGATGGAGCCCACCTTGCTGCTTCAAGAAGAGTTCTAAGATGACTATTAGAAACTGGTTCCGGATCGAAGTAGTGAGTGTGTCTTCGCTTCTTTACGAGATTCAGAATTTCCATTATGAAGCCTCCTGGCCGGATGTATGCACTGACCATTCAACTTCATACATGGATGCACCCACTGAAAAGAGGTTCTCTAAGAACGGTAAGGCTTTTTGCCAACTACATCCCCAATCCTAAGCCAGTAGGAGTTCGAGAATTTGAGACAACTGGTGGTACTGGCAGCTGTTGTATTGCTTCTAGCAGGCATGCCTACATCAGGCACCAGTCCACCCAATGGACCGCCAAATGTGAGTCCTTGCCTAGCTGGTGCCGAAAGCCTTGGTGGCATCTCCGAGAGCATAGGCGATCTTATCTTCACTGAGCAATTCCAGAGTCCAGCACTAGGCTACAACGACTCAGAGTGGAACCTCATAGAGATCAACAACCCCAGTATTGCATGGAGTGACGGAGAAACTCTGGACATGTGGGGGGAGCAGTTCAAGACTGTGCTTCTGAGGTCAACGCGGGAATTTGGCCCGGGAATCATTGCAGAAATAAACGCATCATTCACCCAGGGAACCTGCTATTCTTGTATTGGCTGGTGTGACCAATGGCATGATGATGAGAGCGATTGGATAGCCAATGGCCGATTGTGTCAGAATGGAGTTTTCATTGATTGCTGGGACGGGGAGCTCTTTCTTGTCGCTTACGCAGATGGCGAGAGAACTGTATCGAGTTTTAGCACTGAAAGCATGAATGGATGGCACATGCTCAGGATTGAGTGGACCGAGTCTGTTGTTCGTCTTGAGATTGATGCGACTCTCACTGCGTTTGTGTCTCGTACAATTCCTCAATCACCATTGACCATGACATTCATGGTTTCAGGCCATCACAATCACGTGGAACCAGGACGATTGAGCTTGGACTCAGTTAGTATATATGGATTTGATAGAGAATCCCTCGCTTCTGATCCAGAGATTGTCTTACTCCAGCCTGAGAACAACTCCCTTGTTTATCCTCTGGACGTCTTGGACTTCGAGGTGCGTGGAGCTGCCACTAACCTATCATGTTCTTGGGAAAAGGGACCTTCGTTTAAGACGGACTCCCCATGGGATACTCAGGTTCCCTGCATCATCTATGGTGGTCCCTTTACACTTCCTGCATCACTGTGTCTTATTGTACAGGCAATGAATTCTGAAGGACATCAGTCAACAGTAGTCTACACATTTCAAATCGATGAGCGCCAATGTGAGTTTGGAGTCTGGCTCATGCCGACTCAACCAGTAGTAGATGGAAGCGTGGATGAATCCGAGGCTGGTCAAGCAAGTCATCTTGAAGTGGGTTTCAGGAGTGAGAGCGGTGAGTTGGTTCAGGTGAATCTGTTGGCTGGCTACACGTCGGACAGTTTGTATTTAGCTATTGATTCACCAATACCTGACACCTTCCATTCCAGAGCAATCCTATTCATTGATGCCAATTCAGATGGGTCATGGAGTATGCAGGCACCTGATTTGGGAATCTCTCTCGCCTCACCTAACGCAGACAGTAGCTACAACTACATCTTTGGAGCAAACGACAGCTTGATTCCAGACCTTGTGTCTGCATCTTCGACTCCCGATGGGGCGGTGGTCTATGAATTTCTGATACCTCTTTCGAATCTTGATGTGGACCCTCAGGAAGGAATCGCGTTAGGTCTACAGCTAGCACATGGTGGATATGATCTGGATTTCCCTGACAAATGTAGCCTGGGCGTTGTATATAGCTTGGGTGTTTCTGCGCCGAATCCGAACACGTGGCAATTCGCCCTTCTTGGCGCGGTACTTCTACTCACAGGATGTTCCTATGCATTACTGATCTATAAGTCTAGGAAGGACACATATTATCATGAACATGAGCCATATGATGACTCAATTCAGAGAATCAAGATCCTGCTGCTCTCATATGATCGAGTGAAGCTTTCAAGACTGTCCCGTATGATGAATATGGAAACTCATACTGTTGAAACCATTGTGGAGGATCTAATTGCTAGTGGATTTCCCGTCTACCGCGTCAATAACGAGTTTGTACGCTCAGTCAAATCCTCTGGAAATAGTGAAAGTATTGTCCTCTAGGCCCTTAGAAACCGACAGTATCTACAAACTAGACTCTCAGGATCACTAAGGAATTGATTGAATAGCTCCAGAGGATGCGCGATGGGAACCAATTGAGTTGGAGGCCGGCCGGGTTTCTTTCTGCTATTCGGCGTGCTCAGCTTTGCTGTTTGTGGGATGAAGTCACTGCTGAGCTGAACAATCTGCGACATATGGTCTCTCCAAGTCCGCTGCGATCCAAGCTCCTGGAGAATCTTTGGTGCTTCTGAATCAGTTAACATCTCGAGATAGCCAGAGAGTCCCCGCGGGGGATTAAAGCACACTACTAGTCCTGTTAGGATGGCTGCTCTGGCACAATGAGCAGCTGCTCTCTGTGATTCACAGCCCCTCAGTTCTCGACCGAGGCAGAATTCTATGAAGAGCTTGAGGGCCGCTTTCTTGTCTTCAATCATGTTTAGGTATTTCGTGAACTCCTCAAGAGAACGGAATCTACCTCCACCGGACAGCTTAAGCTTTGTTTGCTGCTCCAACGCCTGCCCCCAAGTGAAATCGAAGTGATACGCATGGTTGGTGTCTTTCCATTTTGCGTCACTCACATGAACCGCAAGATAGGGCTCTGTGAGTTGGTTGCGCCAAGAGGCTCTTATTTCACTCAAGTCTGCCGCAATAGACGCCTGTCTCTTCCCCTTCGGAAAAGGTGTTTCGAAACTCTCTGTATGAAGCCCTTGATAGTCCAATGTGAAGAAGATTGGACTCTCTGAATGCATCGTCATTTCAGGTTTTGAGGAAACCACGACAGTCAAAATCGCCTCATCATCATGAGTTGCATCGACAGTCCATGTGACGTTGAGTCCGCTGAAGTCCGTACTAACATCTCCTATCTTGGTGTCAGCGATAATCTCTAGGATTGCCTCATCAATCCGCTCAAGATTGCTCCAGACATCGACAGAAACTCGGTCTCCCAGGCTCTCCTTGATACCATCAAGAACAATCAAGACTGGCTTATCGAGAATCTTCCCTGAGAGCCAACAGGTCCTCGAGAAGGAGGTCGGTCGGTCTAACACCACAATCATTCTGAGTTTGCTGAGCATCTCAGATAGAAGGTCTTCAAACTCGCATCCTGATATGGACATGTCTAGTACTGTCTTGTGTGGGAGCTTCGTCTGAAGGTCTTGGAACTCGTTGATAGCAACAGAGGAACGCTTCATTCCATGTGCTATGTTTAGACTGTATTCGTGCTCCTGATGCCCTGTATCTCCGCCGACTCCTCTTAGAGTCACCTCCATGATACCTGCTTCGGCACGTGATATCACAAGTGCCTTCCGAGGGGAACTCTTCGAGAAGGTCAATCTGATTGTATCAGGCACAACAGAACTTGCTGCAGTCTCATATGATAGGGCCAGATCGAATTTCTTTCGGTCATATTCCATAGTATACACGAATTCATCATCAAAATCGAATTGCTGCTGCTTCATTTCAATGGCAAGACCAGAATCATCACTATCTGTGAGGATCTCGATTGCCGGAAAACAACTATCCACTTCGTGTCCCTCGAAACTCGCATAGACTTGGTATCAGTATCGGAAGTAACGCATCCAAATCAAAGCTTCGATTTTCATGCTTAACAAAGCCACGAGGAAAGAGGGCTTCATTTTGTTAGAAGGACTCTCTTCAGTGACAACCTCTGACTTTTGGCAGCCACTTCAGTTCGACTGCAAAAATGCTTATGATAGATGAACGCAGCGTCTAACAACTGTATGGAGCGGCAAGCTCCTCAAGAGAATACATATTCAGCCACTGGGAGATTGTGGAAAATGAAGAGGAAACTGGCGGTAGTCTTGATTCTTGCACTAGTCTTCATGCTTGGCAGCAGCTGCGTTATGGCTGGTAAGCCTCCAAAGACTATGCTTGATGTGACAATCCTGAAACCTGAGAACGGACATGTTGTGGAGAACGGCGGGACATTCACAGTGGAAGGAACTGTCCTAACAAGACGTGGTGATGCTGGGCTGGTGGAAACTTATATCCAATATGCGGATGAAGAATCGACAGACTTCACGAACGTTGATGGGACTAATCTAGTAATTCTACCAGGAAGCGGAAATCAACCCCAGACCAAATACCTACTAGAAGACGAATCATACAACGTCAGTTGGAGCCTGTCTGGGAGCCCAGGGACTTACGAGATAAGGATACTCAGCCAAGGTTCGACGGCAAAATCCGGCACTTCAGATTCCAGAACCGTAATCATACTTGGACCTCCGCCGCCTGAAGGGATTGAAACAATAGATGACGAGTACCAAGATCCGGAAACTGGCTATGGCAAAGCATCAGTGAGCTGCGAGGCTACGTACCGTACGGACGGGACCTATCAGATACTGAGTGAAGAGTTGAACACTCAAGGTACCAAGAAACCGAAAGACGATACGACTGAAATGGGCTGGTTCTATGTCTTCGATAATCTTGAGTCGCCTCGTAGTGATACAGCCTTTTGCCTGTACGGTCATACTGTGTTCAACAACGATTTCGGCATGTTCGCATGGGCAGACACTGACAGTGCGTTCTTTGTCCAGTGTTTCTCATCTGGATCTTGGAAAACAATATTGGCGATTACTAGGCATGACTCAACAGACTCGTTGTACCGTGTGGATGTGCCCGACGATATCTCTTCAACGATTCAATTGAGGATTGTTGACAATGATCGGGAAGCGGGAAACAAGGAAATCTCGTCTTTATACGTAGACCAAGCGTATATCGTATTTGAGCCTGCACATGAGTATTTCATAGCAGATCTCACAGGTGATGTGGGGTGGCAATCACTTAAGATAGGTAACATAGATACTGACCCCGAGAATGAGGTGGTGCTAGGTCTGGCACCAAACACTGAGAGCACTATGGGCCTGAGATATTTCGAATATTCAGCTGGTATCTGGAGCGAACACATCATTGATGATAACATAGGGATACATAGCTTGGATATTGGAGACGTTGACAATGACGGCCAGAATGAGATATGGATCGCCCTCCTGAGGTATGAAGGAGGTACTTGGATTCCCTCGCTGAGATACTACGAATATGGAGGTGACAGCTGGAGCTATCAGGACATAGCGTTCTTGGAATCACCAATTTCGGCTGTGACTATTGGAGATATAGATAACGATGGGGCAGACGAGGTCGTTTCTGCTAGTCTTCCCTATGATGGCTATGAGCTGAGGTACTATGAGTACCAGTCCGGCTCATGGTTGGAGTGTAATTTAGATGATTCCTTGGGAGAGTCTCATGGAATTGAGATTGCTGATGTCGATGGTGACAATCAGAAAGAAACAATCGTCTTGACAACTGACCAGACAGGTGGGTCCTCTCTGAAATACTACAAATCTGACTCGGGCAATTTTGTGAGATATGACATTCTGAACGTTCCAACGGGATGGGAGATTGATTCAGGAGATGTGGATGGCGACGGTGACATGGAGATTGCTTGGGCAAACTATGGCGCATCCGAGAACGAAGTAAGACTCTATGATTGCAAGTCAGGTGTGTGGAGTGAGCAGATTGTTTCAGACGTGCCAGGAGGCAGTATTGAAATCTCAACGTTCGTGCACCACGTATCTATCGGGGACGTCGATAACGACGCTGTCAATGAAATAGCGATTGGTATCTTTGATGATGGTTGGCGTGGACTTTCCAATGATGCTGTTCGCTATTATGAGTATGACGAGAACACAGGAAACTGGATTGAACATATTGTCAGTGATCCAGACCTGACTGCAGAGGTAGTCGTGATCGGCGATGTAGACAACGATGGCGCTAACGAGATTCTCGTTGGTCTTAATGCATGGTATTCATACTCCACGCAAGTACCAGAACTGAGGTACTACAAGATAAACGGATGATTGCGATCAACCAGTTGCCTCCAGTGACAATGAAGTCGTGAGTCTACGTCGATTGGGGTGAGCTCTACCCTCAATGATGTCAATCTAGGATTCCTCAGAGGCTATTTCAGAGTTCTGGCAACGAGTCCCATTCAACTGTGAGAATGCTTATTATTTGCCATTCGGCTTCACAAGCAAATTGCCTCGTTTGGGAAGGAGAATGGAGATGAAAAGGACAAGTATTCTCAGCTGGGTGTGCCTTATGGTGATGTCATTCCTTGTTATGTCATTCCCGCTTGTTTTGGCATCATCGCATCAGTCCGTCCAGCAGAATCTGGGAAGCGCATCTTTTGAAGAAGTTCCTGGATTCATCTGGGAAGAGACTTACGGCGGTCCTAATTGGGAATGGTGCCGAGATATGATTGAGATTAGCACTGGCGGCTTTGCTATGACTGGCTTTTCCGATCCCACAGGGTCCACTTATGGTGGACATCTTTGGCTGGTCCGAGTCGATGAAGATGGAACTCAGCTTTGGAACCGGACATATACTGACGATGAATCAGGCGGCAATTCGCTTGTCGAATGCAGCAGTGGAGGCTTTGCAATAGCAGGTGCATTACTCTTTTCAAACCCCCTCCATCAGGAGATGCTTTTGGTACGTACCGATGTTGATGGTAATCACCTCTGGAACCGCACCTATTATGGTTCTGCGAGCACCAGTTGCTTCGACATGATCGAATGCTCTGATGGAGGATTCGCACTTATGGGTTGGCAGAATATCGGTGATGACTCCGATTTCATCTTGGTTCGGACTGATGCCGATGGAAATCAAATATGGAATCAAACGTATGGATTTGATGGCAACGAATACCCTGGACACCATGGTCTGACTCAGTGCAACGATGGCGGCTTTGCTTTAGCTGGGGACACATGGAGCTTCAACTCTGACGCTCAGCTCTATGTAGTCAGAACTGACTCCACTGGAAATGAGCTCTGGAATCTAACCCTTGGTGAGACCGGCTTTGAAACGGCGACCAGCATTGTGACAGTTGGGTCAGAGCTCCAGGTAGTAGCGCAGCGACTTGATTCAGTCCAGCAACTCTCTCAGGTCTGGCTCATTCGAATCAATGCCGATGGTACCGTGGTCTGGGAGCGCACGTATGGCAGTGCAAATCATATGGGTATTGCAGAATCAATGATCCAGTGCAGTACTGGGGGCTTCGCCCTGGCAGGTTTTGGAGGTGATCCTATTAGTCAGTCTGGCGGGGCCTGGCTGTTACGGATTGATGATAACGGCAATCTTCTATGGGACCAAATCTATGATCGTAGTGACCGTGATGAGATTCACGCAATAGTAGAGTGCAGCAATGGCGGCTTTGCATTGGCTGGGCAGACCGAAGTGGATTGGTCTGAAGGCGACTTTGATTTCTGGCTATTGAGAGTGGCCGATGAGGCTCCACCAATTCCCATTGAATGGATTGTGGCTGGCGTCGGAGTCCCAATAATTGTGATTGTATTGGCAGTCATGATAAGAGCAAAACGCAAGTGAAATGGGTCTTCAGACCATAGCACTAAGAGTTCTTCCATAGGATGATCTGAAGCGAACCTTATAGGATTGACATCTATTGAGCCGCTTTTTGGTTGAATTATGGCAATAGTGTCCTATCCGACCGCAAGAAATACTTATCATTAGCAGACCTCTCTCGGGCATTGTCATGCATGCTGGAGGGAGATTGCAGTGTGTAGAAGGTGTCACATCGCATATCGTGGACTAATCTTATCATTAATCGCTCTTCTCGTTTCAATTCCTGTTGTTTCAGCCCGACAATATTCTTTGAAGAGCATGTCAGCTCAAGAAACTCCTGGCGTCATCTGGGAGCGAAGCTTTGGAGGACCCCAAGGGGATGGATTTTATGACCTGGTTGAGGTGAGTACAGGTGGCTACGCTTTAACGGGATACACGGGCTGCTCCTCAGGTTGGGAATGCAAGATTTGGCTTGTCAGACTTGACTCTGAAGGAACTATGTTGTGGAATCAAACATACAGACATGAGGCAGACCCAGAGCAATTGATAGGACAATCGCTTCTGGAATGCGCTGATGGCGGTTTTGCGATTACAGGGTATGTTGGTGTAACGACTCATATCGAGATGGTGCTATTGCGCACCGATTCTGATGGGAACCAATTGTGGAACAGGACCTATGGTCGAGGCGAATTCCACGACATTGTCCAATGCTCGGATGGCGGGTTTGCCCTCTTTGGCTATACAGAGACTGATGTGGCAGGTAGCGCTGACTTCTTCCTTGTTCGTACAGATACTGAAGGCAATCCTATGTGGAATCACACCTATGGCGGACCCGAAGCAGACCTCAGTAGGAGGGATGGTCTTGTTCTGTGTGACGATGGAGGATTTGCTATGATTGGAGTTACGTATAGCTACGGGTCAGAAACTGAAGTCCTGCTTGTTCGGGCAGACTCTTCTGGAGACCTTCTATGGTATCAGACATATGGCGGAACTGGTCGTCAGAGCGGATCTTGCCTCCTGGAAACTGATTCCGGCTTCATCATTGCTGCAGCAACTTCCGCTACGGGGCCCTGGATGATTCATACTGATGCAAATGGCAATATGGTTTCAGAGCACGAATACCTTTCCTATGCAAGCTGGCACAAATCTTCTGCAATTGGTTGGGCAGATTCCATGGTTCGATGCAGCAACGGAGGCTACGCCATTGCGGGTACAGGATTTGCAGGTATGGAGGAAGGGTCTTGGTTACTTCGAATTGATGATGGTGGCTACTATACATGGGACAATTTCTACTACCGTGATTCCGGATGTTGGCTTCGTACAATAATCGAGTCTAGTGAGGGCGGCTTTATAGTGGCGGGCTCAACTGCAGGCGATGGTTGGATAATGCGAGTGGCTGACCAACCAATAATCTCAGCCAATAGCCTAATCGCTGGCGCGATCGGCATTGGTTTTGCTTTCTTTTTAGGAGTATTCGTATTAAGGAGGAGAGCTAAATGGCCAGATCTTTGAAGAAGGCATGGTGGGCGCTGACATTTGTCTTTGCGGCTATCCAAATGGTGACAACACTCTTTCCTGCCAACATCCCAATTGCCGGGACTGGAATCCATTTCTCTATAAATCTCATATCAGCTCCCGTAATTGGCTATCTCTTGGGTCCGTTCTATGCGGCTGTTTCTGTGTTTCTAGGCACATTCGTAGGAGCAATAATAGATCCGTCGACTGCTACCTTGTTGATGCCTTTAGGAATCCTTGGAGCCCTCGTAGCGGCAATACCGCCCACAACCGGTGCCTTTGTGGCTGGATTGATTAAGAAAGGCAGGCATCGCGTGGTTCCCCTTGTTTTCATTGTTGCCATTGGGCTGTTCCTATTCACACGGATTGGCTTGGCATCTCTCAGTTTTCTCTGGTTGCATATCATTGCGCTTTTCTTGTCATTGCTTTTCATGGTTCCTCAACTCAAGAACTTTCTCAAGGAAGGTCTGGATATATCGGCGGGAACAAGCTATCCACAGGCAACAATTGCAATGTTCCTCCTTGTCTTCATTTCTGTGATGGCTGATCATATTGTTGCCTCAGATGTGATAGCATATCTTTTGTTACCTGCGCCTGTCGAATGGGTTTCGTTCATCTATAGTGAAGTCATTCTAATCTATCCACTTGAAGGAATTCTTGAGGCAATTGTTGGAACCATTGCCACGATTCTGCTCGCAGTCGCTATCTCAAGGGCAAATCTCTACTTGCCAACTCATCCAATCGCAGGAAAGGAAATAGACTCGATTGAGCCACTAAAAGAAGAAGCCCTGGCAAGGTCAAGAGATATTGAAGAAATGAATCCCTCTGAGGATGATTCTTAGTGAACTTGAGAAAAGCGATCGCAGCCATAGGAATTATAGTGGTCTTGGCCTTTGCAGTCATTGGTCTAACTCTAGCTGGCATTTTGCCTCTGGGAGCCAGTTCAACCACAACCACCGAGCCGTATGACTGGACTGACCACGACCTCCTAGAACGTGGCTTATACGTGCCAGATTGGAGCTTTGAAATGGTGGGCAATTACACACTGACAATGCACGAACTTAGAGGTAAAGTGACAGTCCTTGACTTCATGGCTATCTCATGTGCGTCCTGTGAAACTCAGAATGGCTACACCAAGTCACTCTATCAAGAGTACGGTGACACAGTGAATATCCTCTCACTAACAGTGAACATGAATGAAACATTATTGGATTTAGAAGAATATGCTTCGGACCAAGGCTTGATGTGGTCCTGCGGTATTGACATAGACCTGGAGGCATCAATGTGGTGTGGAATGATAGTAATCCCAATGATTGTAATTGTGGATTCCGAGGGAATACTTCGATGGATTCATGACGGTGCCTGGCAGTTCTCAGGCTCCTTTGGCATGAATGTCACAGTCCATCAGGTCAAATCCTAAACAGATCCCAGTCTTAAGCCGACTTAGTTATGGCAGTCGAGATCTCTCCAACCGCAAAAAATCCTTATCATTGACCAAATCTAGTACTTTGGCCGTATAGAGGGGGTGAGGCCCCCTTGAAGAATCAGCCAAACGGCTAGAGGGAGATGTCAGAGGTTGAAGAAGAGGATTCTGATTGGTTTTCTTATGGTGATGATGTTCTCACTTAGCACTTGTTTCGTGCTGGCTGGAAAGCCGCCCAAGACAGCGCTTGATGTGACAATATCGAATCCTGAGGATGGATTCGAAGTCCTTTATGATGAGGTCCTCGAGGCTTGTGGGACCTTTGAAGTGACAGGAGATGTTACGGCAAGGAAAGGCGATGCTGGTCTCGTGCAGACATTTGTACAGTATGCCTCAGGCGAAGGCTCGACGGATTTTGCAAATGTCAATGGCGGCGATCTCTGGATTGTTACTGGAGGCGGGGAACAGCCACAGATTGAAACGCTCCTGAATGGCGAGTCATGTCCCGTCAGCTGGACTCTGACAGGTAATCCCGGTATATACGAAATACGGATATTCAGTCAGGGCGAGACTGCTAAGGATGGCGAGTCAGATTCCAGAACCGTGACTCTTCTCGGTCCTCCCCCACCTGATGACTATGAAACAATCGATGCAGAGTATCAAGATCCTGAAACAGGCTATGGCGCTTCTTCGGGGACCTTCGAGAACACATACTACGCGGACGGAGTATATGAGATTCTCACGGAGACGCGCAACCGTCAGGGAACCAAGAATCCCACAGACGACACTGCTGATTTGGGCTGGATTTATGTCTTTGAAAATCTTGGTCCTAGATTCAACACGGCATTCCGCTTCTACGGTCATATGGAACTCTCAGGTGAATATCTCGATTCTGGCTTTTTGGAATGGGATGATCAGGACACAGCTTTCTTTGTTCAGGAGAAATCATCGGGCATATGGAAGACAATCGCTGCAATCACGAATGTGGGTACTGATAAGATGTACTCAGTGGACATTCAGGACGACATTTCCGAAACCATTTACCTGAGAGTTGTAGATAATGACAGAGGGCCCGAAGGCAAATCGCCTCAGGTTTCCTCGCTTTATGTTGACCTAGCTTGTATCGTCTATGAGCCTGCCTTTGAGTACATTATCGATGACCTCTCATTGGAGATTCCAGTTTCAGGTGATTATCTTAGAATTGCTGATATTGACAATGATCTTGACAACGAGGTCTATATCACTTACCAACTGGAGGAAAATGGGCCAGTCAAATACTATGAATACACAGATGGTATCTGGACGCTAGAAACCATTGCTGACCTTTCTGTATTCGGCTGGATGCAGGTCGAGGATGTGGACAACGATTATCAAAACGAGATTCTGACAATGGAAGTATTTCCCAATGATGAATTCTGGCTTGGATACTACAAATATGAGAGCGGATGGACATACTATCCAATATGGCAATTGTATGAGATCATGCCTACGGTAGTGGTTGGAAACATCGACGATGACCCAGAGAATGAAGTAGTTACCTGCAAGACTCCTTGTGATGGATTTGAGCTGAAGTACTTCGATTACGACACCGCATCTGGACACTGGATGGAGATCAATCTTAGGAATTTCGAGTATGACTATTCGAATATTGAGATTGCCGATATTGACAATGACCCACGCAATGAGATAGTCTGTTTCGCACGAGGTGATGTCGATATAATTGGCGAGTCAGCTCTGAAGTACTTTGAGTTTGATGGCACTTGGATAGAACATGATGTCTTGAGTGTTGAATCAGGCGAATGTATGACTACAGGGGATTTGGACAACGACGGGAAGGCAGAGATTGCACTGGCACAGTGGAGATATCCTGAGCGAGAGAACTATGTGAAAGTCTATGATTACGACGGCGAACTTGATCTCTGGGAGGAAACTCTCAATGCCTACCAGTCTGAAGCACTTGGTCCGGTCAAGGACCTGGCTATAGGAAACATTGACGATAACGATGGCGACAATGAACTAGTGATTGGCTTCCTTGACGCAGGAGTTGGTCGTACAAACTATACAATCCGTTACTACGAATTTGGTTCGGGCGGATGGACCGAGCAAATGGTGACTGATACGGATCTGACTGTATCAGATCTAATGATTGGCGATGTCGACAGTGATTCCGAGATCGAGCTTCTGGTAGGACTTACTGTATCTCCGTATGGCGACTCTGTCGTAGCGCCTGAACTCAGATACTATAAGGTATACCATATGTGGAGTGAGTAGTCGACCACAGGAGGCCAACTCAGAAATCCTAATCCCGATGAATCGATGCAGTCCTTGATTGCCACATTTGTCAAGGGAAGGACCCATCAATCATAAGACGTATAAGCGAATTGCGGCGCGCGCTCATTAAGGGACAGTCCGCAACCGTGATGGGAAGCTATTCGTATTCATTTCTTTTCGCTACCAAGGTTGGTTCCAAGGTGTTGCATTCTCTACAATCTCTATGAGTTTCATTTTGCGGGCACCAGAGAGTTTATTAAACTAATCAAATGAATATTATATGGAATGCGAGTGCATTCCGCATTTAAGAAGGAATATCTAATGCAGGTAAGAAAACGGGATGACACACTTGAGGCATTCATGCCAGAGAAGGTGGTTGTCAGCATTGTGAAATCCGGCGCTCCCTATGAGGATGCGCGGAGTATCGCACGTTCGTTGTCCGACCGTCCAGAGAAGATATTGGAAACCGTGGCAATACGGGATTTTGTGCACTCCCAGCTCAAATCAAGAGGTTATGACTCCTCGGTTGATAGCTGGATCACATACGAGATGGAATCGAAGGACGATAGGGCCGCATCTGCAAGAAGAAGTCCTGAAAAAATGAAACATATGTCCCACACATGAAGTATTTTCTATCTCCCACTGCGTGAAATCGGTAATAATGTCTCTCGAGCGATAGGGACATAGCTTGAGAAACAGGTCTAGACCTCTGAAAAGAAGAGTGTCGCAATGTCCTCACATCGTGGCACTTGTCTTTTCATGAGATCTCAGACCACTTAGGAACTCATTTTGATTGAAGCAATGATTCCGTGAGCGAGTCTGTTCCATAGAGCTATTCTTGAAAAGACTCAAGTAGAAGTTGTTCTATTCTCACAGTGGGACCGCAGGCAGTTGGGCTTTAATGCCTATCTTGGGGATGTGAGACCAGTTACAGCGTAGGTTGCTGAACCGGATGAAAATAGAAGAAATAAGGAAAATGTATGAGGCACGGCTATTGAGAATAGCCAATGTTGTGGGAGTGATGATTGGATACAAGTTCACAGCGGGTGACAATACACGTAAGCTAAGCATCGTGCTGCTGGTAGAGAAGAAGATCAAGGAACACGACCTGAGGAAGCAGGACATCATCCCTGCTGAAATCGAAAATGAAATGACTGATGTGATTGAGGTCGGGAGACTCAGGGCGCTGCAGATAGACAAGAAGGCTCGGCATAGACCCTGCCCAATGGGAACATCAGGAGGCCACTATCTCATCACTGCTGGTACGAACGGAGAGCTACTTAGGGACAAGAGCACTGGAACAATCTGCATTGGCACCAACAATCATGTTGGAGCAAACTCGAATGATGCGCAGATTGGGGACCCATATCTCCAGCCCGCTCCCTATGATGGGGGCACAGTACAGGACGACACAATAGGGCATCTCTTGAGATTCGTTCCAATTGGCTTCACCCCAGACCAGAGCGACTGTCCAGCCGCGAGATTCTGGAGTGGGATCTATAATGTTCCCGCGAGAGCGTTTGGAAGAATGACTAGGCTGAGTCCAATTGTGGCACAACCCGTATACAATCAGGTAGATGGAGCCATGATTGAGGTGGCTGAGAACGACGTTTCACCAGACATCGTGGACATTGGTGTCCCAAAGGGAGTCAAGGAGGCCCAGCTAGACATGCTCGTCCAGAAGTCTGGGAGAACATCGTGTCACACGGTTGGTGGAGTGGTGACTGGAATAGATGCTACGGTAGGTCCTGTTGGCTATGGTGGAAGATTCGCATATTTCAGTGACCAGATAATCATAAGCAAAGAGGGCTTCAGTACAGGTGGTGATTCTGGAAGTCTAATCCTCGATGACGATGGGTATGCGGTGGGAAAGCTCTTCGCAGGCAGCGATGTACAGAACATCACAATTGCAAATCCAATACAGACCTATCTGGATCAGCTGAATGCCGAATTGGTCACAGAGTGAGGTTG
>JBHLQS010000007.1:38037-43143 GCA_048883405.1 Candidatus Thorarchaeota archaeon | reverse complement strand
TTCTCTGAGGCATTCGGGATCGAGATTTAATGATGCCTCAAAGGTTTTAAGAAATACATCTTGGAGTCTCCAAAGCCGTGGGCCGGTAGATCAGACTGGTAGATCGTCTGATTCGCAAAGCTACAGGATTCTCCCTGTGAATCGGATCTTCAGAAGGTCGCGAGTTCAAATCTCGCCCGGTCCACCACTCTTCTGCCTACGCCAGATGCTAATGCATTTTAATGATTATTTCTCAATTCGTGCTATGCCAGAAATTCTACGAAAAGAACTAGAGATGAGTTTCGAAGATGCTGTTAAGAGAGTCGAGAAACTCACCGAGGAAGGAGGCTTTACAATTCTGCTTACCAAGGGCATGCATGATATGTTCAAGAAGAAGCTGGGAATCGAGGATTATCCTCGCAGAACATTCATTCTTGCGTGTTCTGCAGACTTAGCAAAGAAAGCTATGGATGTATCGACTGACATGTCACTTGTCATGCCGTGCAGCTTTGTGGTTTCTGAGGAGGAGGGAAAGGTGGTAGTCACACACTCCTCGATAATGAAGATGGGCGTGGAGCTTGGTTTTGCTCCAGCGGAGCCAATGAAACCAATCATTGAAGAAACTGGAAAACGCGTCCATAAGGTCTGGGACAAATTCTAGAGTCCTGGCCAGACAGTTGCAACTGGCGAAAGCTTCACTAGATACCATACTCTGAGTATAGACATGGTCGACCCAATTCAGAGTCAGTGGGAAGCCAATTCCCAGGCATTCGCTGATTTAATAGATCAAAAAGGCACCCCGCATCACCAACATATCCTCAATCCCTGTGTGGAGAAGCTAATAGGGGATGTCAAAGAGAAGATGCTTCTTGATGCCGGATGTGGCGAGGGCTATTTATCGCGACACTATGCTCGCAAGGGAGCCATCGTCACTGGAGTGGATATCTCAAATGGACTCATCGAGATTTGCAGGTCTCTGCCAGTCAATAATGTCAAGTATCATGTAGGCGATATCTGTGACCTCGATTTCATCAAGGATCGTACATATGACATTGTTCTCTGTAATCTGGTGTTGCTCAACACCCCCTGTCTGAACGAGGCGCTGGAAGAGTTCTATCGAGTCCTGAAGCCGGATGGGGTATTGGTCTTCTCCGTTGTTCATCCATCATTCAACTTCTATGGGCCGGGTAAATGGGAAATGGGCGAGAAGGACACAGATACTAAGAGAAGAAAGGGGTTATTCTTTAGAGTTGACCGGTATTTTGATGAGCGAGAGTACGAGCATATATGGAAGACTAGGACAGGAGAATACTTCCCGAAGCCAATGAGCTTCTTTCATAGAACGCTCACCACCTATATTCGTGCGGTCATTGACTCTGGTTTCATCATCTCTAGAATTGAAGAGCCTCGGCCCGTTGTCGATGACGAGTTTTTCGATAGGGAACGTAGAATACCATTCTTTTTGGTTGTGAAAGCCAGAAAACCTTCCATCGATAGCACCTGATAACCATAAATGTATGTAAGTCCGCTTACAGGAAGAAGGGGTTTTGAAAATAATGCCACTAAGCCTTGACGAATTGGATTACCTGAGTATGGGACAGAGAGTCAGAATGCATCGTCTTATGTATGAGCACGGACCAGGCAATGGCCACATGCTGTTCTTGCCTATAGACCAAGGGATGGAACATGGACCGGTTTCGTTCTTCCCTAATCCACCGAGTGAAGATCCTGAGTTTCAGTTCAAACTCGCCGACAAGGGAGGTTACTCGGGAATTGCCTTACACCTCGGACTAGCAGAGAAATATGGGCCGAAATATGCTGGAAGGGTCCCGATTTTACTTAAGATCAATGGGAAGACAAAGATACCTCCTGACTCTCATGCTATGTCTCCAATGACAGCATCCGTTGAGGATGCAGTCAGGATTGGTGCAGATGCCATTGGCTATACGCTATACGTTGGCAGTCCTCGACAGGTTGAGGACATGAATCAATTCAGGAAAGTAAAGGCAGATGCAGATCGATATGGAATGCCAATATTTCTCTGGTCTTATCCTCGTGGTGAGGCAGTTGAAAAGAAGGGAGGGAAGAAGTCGCTCTATGCAATTGATTACGCCGCTAGGTTAGCCAATGAACTAGGAGCAACTGCGGTCAAGCTCAATGTGCCTGAGGATGATCCGAAGAGGCGTTCTGAACAGCCAGCGCCCTATGATACGCTAGAGCTCAGCTACGAGGAAAGAGTGAGAAAGGTCATCAAGTCCGCAGGAAAGACATTGGTTCTTTTCTCTGGAGGGAGCATGTTGAGTGACAAGGACCTTCTACACAAAGCCAAGATCTGTCTTGAGGAGGGAGCAGCTGGACTTCTCTTTGGTCGAAACCTGTGGCAAAGAAAATGGGAAGATGCCTTGGAAATAACTGAGAAACTCAAGAAGATGATGTTGGAACTCTGAGAAACGGGAATGTGCATATCCCAAAGCCTTTTCCTATGGTTTGGTCCTGATTCACTAAGTGAGAGAAATGGCTGAGGAACCAAAACATTACACTGTCCAATTGAATTGGGACAACGACAAAGGGGGGCATGTTTCCGCAGAAGGAAAACAGAGCATCAAGATTGTCAGACCAAAGGGCGAGGAGAGCGAACTGGACTCCTATGCGCCAGAGCATCTCTTTGTCGCTTCTGCCACAGCCTGTTTCATGAACTCCTTCATCTATTTCACCAGAAGGATGCATATCGGATTCAAGTCCTTCGAATGCCAGGGAACTGGCACGCTGGAGCAAATTGGAAAGAGTTTCGAGGTCACGAAGATTGAAATCAAGTCAAGAGTGGTAATCCAGTCTGAGGATTTGCGTTCGAAGATGGATAGAGCTCTCTACCTCGGCCATAAGTACTGCTTTATAGGAAACAGCATGAAGGCGTCCATTGCCTATGAGGACGAGATAGTAGTAGATTGAACAACGAGTGTTTTCCTATTCCGAACTCTTTTTCCGAGTGGCTCACAGCAGGAAAGCTAAGTGAATCAAGATGAGCAACGAGGCACATGAGTACAATGTGAAAGTTAATTGGATCCACGGAAGAACTGGCAAATTCATTATAGGGAGCAAGCCCGAGATCACTTTCGCAACACCTCCTGAATTTGGTGGGCCTGAAGGAATTGTGTCTCCAGAGGACCTTTTTGTTGGATCTGCCACATCCTGTCTTATGACAACCTTTGTTACATTCACTGGGAAGATGAGATTCGACTTCAAGTCTTTCACTTGCGAAGGCAAGGGAACACTTGAACGGGTCGGGAAAGGCTTCCAATTTACTAAGATAGAGCTGAAGGCACATGTGGTTGTGGCGTCGCAAGACCTTGTGCCAAAGGCAGAGAGAGCCCTAGAATTGGCAGGGAAGTATTGCCTGGTATCCAACAGCATGAAGTGCCCCACGGAACACCAGAACAGTGTGTCAGTCGGATGATCGCTCTTTATCTGGGAGAGGAGTAACATAGATTACTTCCTCAGAATCAGGAAGTGCGACCTCAGTGCCTTGGCCTTTTGGATCAATGAAATTCAACTTCTCAATCCCATGCATTGCCTGAAGGTCTTTTGCCCATGGTTCTAGGTTTGGAGAAATCCATGCTTCAGCTAGTCCTTTACGCAGAGACAGGCCGTTCTCTCGCTTGAACTTCCAAAAGCCACCATTGGTCTTGATAAGGAGGTCTGTATATTCTGTCAGTTCCGACTTCCAATTATCTTGTGTGGATGGATAAGTTTCCCCATGAATCCCTTTGCTGGAGTATAGCTCGCGATAGATTTTGTCCGTGATGTAGGGGGTAATTGGTGCCAAGGCTTTTAGTATCAACTTCAAGGTTGTATGAAGGGCATACCATCCTGACTCCTGCTCATCTTGTGAGAACCTTCCCTCTGAGTTGAAACACCGTCCTTTCAGCATCTCAATGACATGGTCTGCAAAGAGGCTCCAAGTGAAACCACGGACCTCAATGGCGGGTCTGTGGAAGTCCAAGACAGCACAGTCTGGCAGAATCCTCTCAATGACCGCATTCGCTTCTGCTAGTATCCATTGGTCGACAGGTGTGAGTTTCTTGAAGTCAATCTTCTGAGGCACAGGGAACATCGAGATGAATCGAGCGATGTTCCAGAGCTTAGTAATGAACTTGGACGCTCCAGCCAGACGGTCTTCTGCGAATCGGATATCACTTCCAAGTCCCGCTTCCATCACGCCAAATAGCCGAATCGAGTCTGCGCCATATTTCTCAACGAATGGCATGGGAGGAGGCGAATTGCCCTTTGACTTGCTCATCGTCTCGCCTTTCTCATCGACCACATGGCCTGATATCCACATCTCGCTGAATGCAGGTTTTTCCGTGAGCTGGTATGTTCTTAGCAAAGAGTAGTAGAGCCAAGTCCTCACAATGTCTTTGCCCTGGGGTCGCATGACATTTCCAAAAGCTTTCTTGAAAAGCTTCATGTCACGTGGGTATCCTGCAATGTACATCCCACTGATTGATGAGTCCATCCATGTATCAAATGTACGATCCTCTCCAGTGAATCCTTCCTCAGCATCACACTTTGGACACTTTGAGAATGGCGGGTCGTCTTTCCAGGGTTGATAGTACTTGAGTTCATCTCCTTCTGGCACCACAGGCTCTTTGCAGGAGTTGCAGTACCAGATTGGAATCTCTGTTCCGTAGTATCTTCTTCTAGACACCGGCCAGTCCACCGTCACACGGTTCAACCAGTCAATCAGGATTTGTCGCTGATGCGACGGAAAGAAGGTACCTTCCTTTGCAATCTTCATCAATTGGTCAATGAAGTCCACTTGTTTTACGTAGTACTCCTCCATAGCGATGAACTCGATGGGAGTCTTGCTTCGCCAACACAGTGGAACTCTTTGCACGGACTGCTCCTGTTTATAGAGTAGGCCTTGTTTTTTGAGTTCAGCAATGATTGCATCTCGGGCCTCAGAAATCCTCATTCCAGAGTAATCACCAGCGGCGTCAGTCATTCTCCCGTCGGGAGATATTGCAGCTATCGGTCTGAGCGCATAATCACGGAACGCCATTACGTCAGCCTGATCACCGTAGCTGCATACCATTAGCGCCCCGGTCCCAAACTCCATCTGCGCTGTTG
>JBHLQS010000007.1:0-37937 GCA_048883405.1 Candidatus Thorarchaeota archaeon | reverse complement strand
GAACGCCATTACGTCAGCCTGATCACCGTAGCTGCATACCATTAGCGCCCCGGTCCCAAACTCCATCTGCGCTGTTGGACTCTCAATTATTGGAACTTCTTGCCCGAAAAGTGGCACCTTCACCTTGAGCCCTGCATAGCCGTTATAGCGAGAGTCATCTGGATGAATGAACACTGCTCCGCACGCACAAAGCAGTTCAGGTCGTGTCGTTGCAATCTTGATTGGATCTTTCCCTTCTACATGGAAATACAGATAGTGTAATGTGGTTGGCCGTTCAGAGTATTCAACCTCTGCATCTGCAATAGTAGTCCCACAGTCAAAGCACCAGTTGTTGGGCCTAAAGTCTCTGTAGACAAGCCCTTTGTTCCAGATATCAATGAAAGTGGCCTGAGTTACAGCTCGATATTTGGGATCATCAGTCCTATAGCTGCCTTTGTCCTCGTAAGTGTTGAAGCCAATCCCAAGCCGTTTGAACCCATCAACAGTAATCTTCTCGTCTGCATCAAGCCGCTCCTTGCATTTCTGCAAGAATAGGTCACGAGGGGTTTCATGCATACTAAGACCGAGTTCTTTCTCTACTCTCACTTCTACTGGGAGACCGTTACGGTCAATCCCGAGAGGAAAATTCACTTCAAAACCTTGCATTCTACGGAATCTTGCATTGATATCAATCTGAGTGTAGTGAATCACCTGACCGACATGCATAGGACCTGATAGGTAGGGGGGTGGTGTGTCTACACTGTAGATTGTCTTCCCTGAGTCAGGATTGAATGCATAGGTATTTTCCTTGGACCAAAGGGCGAGAAGCTCCTCCTCGGAGTCTGGCTTCCATCTCTTCGATTTTATTGCGGGTTCTAACCTGTCTGGCAAAACATCAATTCTCCTTGATGTCAACAAGGCTCAGCTGGTGCTGATTCAATCCGCTGGATGGAGTGTGGATTAAAAGGCTTATGGGCAAGTTCGCTTGACCAACGAATCCTGGTCGAAAAGAAGCTAGAGGGACAATGAACCTACTGATTCATCGCCCCCGCAGGGGATTCTTAAGCCCAAAGTCTTCGGCCTATCAGCAGACCCACAATGAGAGTGACAACGCCGATTCCAGCTGCTACAACCAAAGGAACATCCATGCTTAGATTAAGTCCTCCACCAGGAAGGCCGGTTGTTCGCGTCAAATCGTATTTTTCGGTTATGTCGATGGTTGTATTCTCATTCTCCCAGCTTGTGAATTCAGTGTAACTCAAATCGAGCAGGACACCATCTTCATCAAAGCTTGATGAATAGGTATAGGTTCTTGTGCCATTGAGATTCTCAGCGAGGTTTTCCATTAGTACCTCAATCTGGAAGGAGAATCTTCCGTCACCAATTGACTGACTAATTAGTGTGGATGAGGTATCAGCTTCTGTGTCCTCGATTGCATCGTTCCAGTCCGATTCATGAGTGCTCCAGATCGGATTCACAAACAGATGCTCTCCCCAGTCGTTCCAACTGTCTTGAGGATATGTAGCAACATTTGAGCTCTCTGATCGATTATTTGAGTTAGAGTCGCTAGTGGAGAGATCCCAGTACACCTTTTGATTCTGAAAGTCAACTGAATCGTTGTGGTCGACGTAGAATAATCCACCCCACCAGACATATCCCTGATAGTTGTAGTTGATGACGTCCTCGCCTCCAACTTCACTTATATTATAGACATAGACCCTGAAATCGCCTTTGATTGAATAATCATACGAAGGGTCATTGTCCACCTGAGTGGATTCCTGATAGTAGGTCGTACTGTAGTAGTACGTGTTTCCTTCAACGTCAGCCCTGACTGGTACTGTCGTCAGGGACATCATCAATAACCCAATCGCCACTGAAACGAGAATCATCTTCCTAGAGATCATCTTTCGTCACCATGCGAAACTAGTTGTTAGATTCGTTTATTTTCTTATAAAATGGAGTCAGATGTCTTAGGGCTACGAAACCGAAACAGTTAACTCTCGAAGCCTTAACTATCGTTATTGGTGGCATAGATGGACTATGTGAAGCTTGGCCGCACGGGATTGAAGGTATCACGTTTTATTCTGGGAACAATGCAGATGGGATGGATAGTGAGTGAGGAGGACAGCTTCAAACTCCTTGATGCGGCAATAGAGGCAGGGATTACGACTCTAGATACCGCAGACATCTATTCAAAATGGGGCGATGGATCGTATGCTGGAAGGTCCGAAGAAATCATAGGCAAGTGGATCAAAGACCAAGGGAATCGGGACCACCTCATCCTTGCAACAAAGGTTCGTGGAGAGATGAGTGAGAAGCCGAATGATGCTGGTCTCTCGCGAATACACATCCTCAAGTCAGCAGATAGGAGCCTAGATAGGTTGCAGACAGAATGGATAGATCTGTACCAGAGTCATTCGTTTGACCCGGAGGTACGGCAGGAGGAAACCCTGAGAGCCTATACTAAACTCATCGACGATGGCGTGGTAAACTACATCGGTGCTTCAAACTTCACTGCTGCTGAGCTCGTAGAGTCGTTCTGGGTCAGTGATAGAAATGGGCTCGCGAGTTATGAATCACTTCAGCCACCCTATAGTCTAGCAAGAAGAAGGGATTATGAGAAACATCTCGAACCAGTGATTGTCAAATATGACCTGGGCGTAATCAATTACAGTCCGCTAGGGGGTGGATTCCTAACGGGAAGATACACTGAGGAATCGACTCCAGACTCTAAGAGAGCAGGGACAATAACCTCTAGATATGGAAAGGAACGAAACTATAGAATTGTTGAAGCTCTCAACGAGATTGCTGCCGCACATGATGCATCAATAGCTCAGATTGCATTGGCATGGGTCCTGAGCAGAAAGAGCGTAACGGCACCCATTATTGGCGTCAACACCTTGGAGCAGTTGGAGGAGAACCTTGGCGCCTTTGAGATAAAACTCTCTGATGATGATATTGAGAGGCTGAATACTGTGTCAGACTGGGAAGAGATGGACTATCTGGCACGATGATAATTCCTAGTAAGCTCAATCGCCTTTCGAAATATCGTCAATCCTGTCCATTCAAGAAAGCTTCTTTAATGCCTCAAGGAAGATGTAGTTGTTCGGAGATTGTATCAGGGGACTCGAAATGCGAGCTGTTCTGAAACTAGGAGGCTCACTCCTATATGATGACACGGGCCGGATTCTCATCGACATGGTGAGAGACTACGCAAAAGGAGTGGACTTCATCGTTGAAGACGGCCACAGCATGGTAATCGTAGTTGGAGGTGGAAGACCAGCGCGAGTCTTCATATCTGCCGCCAGAGCGCTAGGGGCAAGCGAAGCTCAGTGTGACTGGTTGGGAATCAAAGTCGCACGTAACAATGCCGAGCTGTTCTGTGCAGCCCTTGGTGATCTTGCATATCCAAAAGTTGTGGAAACGTTAGACGAGCTTGAAACTGCCATCCAATTCGGAAAGGTGGTTCTCATGGGCGGTCTAAACCCAGGTCAATCCACTAATGCTGTTGCAGCGCTTGCCGCTGAAACTGTAAAGGCGGATTTGCTGATGAATGCAACTAACGTGGATGGAGTCTACGACAAAAACCCCAAGATATCGGGCGCAAAGAAGCTTGATACTGTGACTGTCGAAGAGCTGAGTTTGATATTGGCGGGGTCTGGCACACACGCTGGAGAGTACAAGCTGTTCGATCCTGTTGCGATCCGGGTGGTGGGAAGGTCGAAGATTCCAACTGTCATCTTCAATGGAAAGGACCCTATAAACTTCCGTCAAGTAATGAAGGGTGCAAGGATTGGTACTAGGATAGTACATTAGCCGAACACACCATGTCTGAAAGGGGAAACCAAGAGTTGAGAAAATTGCTCGAGAAAGTATTTGCATCACGGGCTCAGACACGAGTAGTTCAGCACTTTCTGGAACGTCCCAAGGAGTTCTTCAATCTTAGCAGAATTGCCAAGGAGACTGGCTTGGCACACTCGACTATTCATCGCGTGATGCAGCCTCTTGTGGACATGGGTCTCGTGAAGGAGATTAAGGTCGGACAGCAGATTCGACTCTTCATCCTTGAAACAGAAGAAACAAAGAGCAAGATTCTTGCAGACTTCTACGAACAAATCAAGCCGCTTTTGGAAGAGATGCCGCCTGAGCGGGCTTGAGTGATTCTGTCTTTATTTCTCACCAAGAAACTCAATCAAGGTCCTGTTGAGCTCATCGGTCATCTGAACATTTGGCGAATGACCACACCCCTCAAGGGTCTTGAGTCTTGATCCTTTTATCCCTTCATGAAGCATTTTTCCTAGTTCAAGATTTATGATCCGATCCTCCTCGCCATGGATAACCAGAGTCTTTGATTTGATGTTGGACAGCTGCTCCGTGAAATCAATCGTGGAGAATCCGAGCCCCGCTGCTAAGACTCCTTCAGGATTTGTGTCAGCTGACTTATCCTTCAGATACTGAACCATCTCGGGATTATTATCAATCCACTCATCACTGTAGCCACTTCGAAGAGAAGTCCAGAAGTAGGCCTCGTCACCACCATCAACCTGTGCTTCTCTCCAGCTATAGACCACATCAATCAAATCCTCCGTTATCTTAGGAGTTGTATCAATCAGGACTAGCTTATCCACCCGTTCTGGGTACCTGATGACAAAGTTCTGGGCCACCATACCACCCAATGAGATGCCAACGACATGCACCTTTTCATGACCAAGATGCTCTAGCAGAGCGTCCAGGTCATCTGCAATCAAATCTGGTGGAATCATCATTCCAAGTTCATTAACTGTCGTCTGCCCATGCCCTCGTAGGTCAGGCATGATAAGATGGAAACGTGCTGCGAGGGCCTCCTCTTGAAATTCCCATCCACGATGGTCTCCACCAAGACCATGAATCAATAGAACTGGATCACCCTCACCTACGGTTTCATAGAACATCGATATATCATCGTAGTCAAAACGAGGCATGATATTCTCTCCTGAAGCATTCGGGAAGCAAATCCTACGGATAAGCTTGTCGAAGTGGTGAATGCCAAAACTGCTAAATATGAACCCGACTGAAGTCCAACAGACTGCCGAGGTAGCCAAGTGGCCAAAGGCGGTGGACTCAAGATCGTCAAAACATCGCTTTGACTCCGAGGAGTTATCCACTCTCGCAGGAGTTCGTGGGTTCGAACGATTATGCGCTTCGTATGGTCGGAACAAATCCCATCCTCGGCACCACTTTCATTCATTCTGCCCTCAACGACAATCAAAATCATGACCTGTTGAGTGAGTCGAATCAATTGGGAATATGCCAAATCGATCAAAGCTTTCCAGACTACTGAAACGCCGCCTGAGCGATTGGCCGTCAAAAATTAGGAATTGAAAACAGCAAATAAGATAGTGTTGAAGGGATTATAGGAACCCAAATCTGCTGGCTTCTATTCGAAGCTATCCTCGTTCTCCCTGAATGAATTGCGACAGGTCTACTCCCCTGTCAACATGAACACCCTTCCTCTAGAACGGTTGTTCAATCGGTGCATATTCATCCTCGAGTTTATCCAAGAACTCAGTATACATCTCTAGGAGCACATTCAGATAGGCTTGGAAATAGGGAGTTATTTCTGGCCTCCTTAGATTCTTACATATCTCTTCAATGCGACCATTCAGATACGACCTCAGTTTGTCCAAATTATCACCTCCAAGCAGGTAAGCTCGAACCTTTTTTGATTGGGTTGTGAGTGCCTGCCTTGTCGTCGGGAGATCACCCATGTGTTTCACATCGTAGAACCTAAGATATGTACGATGTACATTCTCTCCAAGAAAGACACCATACATGAGAATGTTCCAAGCTTGAGTGTGACGAAAATGGACATAGTTCGCTCTGGAACTGGGTACCATTGCTTGCTTTTTTTGGGAGTCGTCTTATCATAGATTGTGTATTTGAACCAATGACTGTACACTACATGTACTATTTCCAGCATCTCCATGGCAGAAATGTGACCTTCACATGCTGAAGAGACCACTTCTGACCATCAATAATTGTAAAGTTGGCTCGATGATGAGAATGGAATTTCACACAGGCACTAAGCTTCAATTCTCTTGGAATGACCATTGATACCTTATGATGTTCAATCCTATTTGGAAGGTTTCCGTTTGCGAACCTCCTTCAGTCTTCTCTCTATTATGCCCAAGGACACCTTCTGCTGGTCTATGGAAACGGTCATCTTGGGCGTCAGCAGGTTTATGCTTGCAAGACCAAAGCAATCGGGATACATGGTTGCATACTTCTCCTCCCACAAAAGATGATCTTCAACACTACGATGGTTTGCAAACAAAAGAAAGTTGTACCTACCCGTGCTTGTCCTGTAGATTATACTCAAGTGTGGATCTTTCAACCATTGAAGAAGAATGTCCTCACGATACTTCTTCACTTCAACAAGCGAGAATGCAAAAATGAACCCTGGTGGTACGAAGAAATGTGAAAATCTGCATAGGGGATTCAGAATGATCCGTTCTTTTATCATCTTCAAAATCCTGTTTTGCACAGCCCGTCTACTCAGACCCACCTCTCCCGACAGGAAATTCTCGTTGACCTTTATCCCTCTTCCTTGCAACAGATGCATCAAGATTTCGAAATCCAGATGCTTCAGCTCATAACCGTCGATGTCAGAATACCCTTGCTTCTCGACCTCTTGTTCTATCAGTTTCAGTCCGATGCTGGGCTCATATTTGACTATCAGTCTGTTTGAAAAGAAGAGCGCACTGGAGGGAAATCTAGTGTCTCGCGAGGGGATGACTCCCTTTTCCACAAGCGACTCTCTCCACATGTATTGTCCGTGCAGACTGGTGTGGAACTCGAACAGCATTGTGTTGAATTCCTCTTCCCTTATCTTGAAAGCAGCAAACACATTCTCGTCATCCTCCATCCACTGCTCAATCTTCTTGCTGTGAGGCAGGTCTGCACGGGCAACCACTAGTAACGGGTATTCATTCAGAAGGCGGATGAAAGGGAACACTGGTCGATCGATGATGCCTCGTTCGAAGAGGCTTGCCACTCTCTCTTTTATGGTGTTTCTATGTTTTCCCAGAAGTCTTGACAACACACTAATGTTCACACTCACTCCCTTTCCAGAACAGATGTGCTTCAAGAGAAGCAGGTTCCTTTCATCATTCAACATGCTGAGAGCCTTCATCAAACCTCAAGTGGCAATCATGTTACATTGCGTGCAGCAGTGTTACATCTTTTACAGAAAAAGACTTTGTTGATGTGCCATTCTGGACATTATCAGCATCTAATCTACCAATCGGGGCCACCACAATAGATTCTATGCGACTCATTTGCCCTTGTGGGAGTCCAGGAGTTCGAATCTCCTCCCAGGCACCAATTCTCTCTTCTGAATTCAAATCATGCGCTTGACTTATGGCTGAGAGGCCGCTTTGATGATGTGCATCGATTGCACAAATCACTACAATGTCAGAAAGAGAAGAAGAGTACTCACGTTGCTTCCAACGCGAGCACTTCTTGAAGAGTGAGAGAGGGTTTATCTCGAGGTTCAACTGCTTCCTTCTGGGAGAAGGGAGCCGAAGTCTGAGCTTCGGAATCGTGGGAGTTCAATCAGACTATCTCCTGAAATAAGTGAGAGCTTCGAGCTTGAGGAGTTCATAATCCATATGAGCTTGAGTCCACTTTCTTCGGTCATTGTCTTTCCGGTCATTCTTTGCTAGAGCCATGATATTTCACAAGAATTGCTACTCAGAATCAGTATATATAGCGGAGCCACAACAAAGGGTCACAGAATAGAGTCACAAATTGTGACTATGAAATCAGCTATTCTTCAGATGGAAGTTTATGGGGAGGAGCATCATCTAGCGTCAACTCTCGTGCAACCAATGCACGGAGGTAGGAGTCAATAGACCGGAGGCGTTGTTCATATGTCAGATCACTGTCCTGAAAGGCTCTGCGGCTCATGGCATGATAGCGTCCTTCCACCTTAATGACAATTGTATTGCTCTCAGTCTTGACCAGGCGGATCAGAGGCTTTTGCTGAATATACATGATGAGCTCTAACCACTTCTCTGCCGTACTTGGGTTGAGCCCAATTTCCTTCAACTTGGACTTTGGAATAGGATCATTGCTCTCTTCGAGGAGTTCAAAGATTGCCTTTGCTCGTTGAAGAAGAGTGCGTCTTGAACTCAATTGGCTCATCTCATACATTGGTACAATATTGTATTTATAGGTATGAAAATGTCTTAAGGTTTTTGATAAGTTTCGGATGACTTCAGAAATTATCGAGCATAGGTATACTCGGGATTTTTATTTCTTGAGGACTTTCATCAACTTCGAGAACGGATACGTATTGACAACATCGTTCTTGGTCAACCACCCTCGACGAGCCTGACATATACCAAACCGCATGAAGGCCAAGTCAATGATTTTGTGAGCATCTGTATTGATTGCCATCTTCAAACCCATTCGCGTGGCTGCACGAAGATTACCGGCGTTGAGATCCAATCGCTCGGGATTAGCATTGAGCTCCATGAGGACTCCACTCTTCTTTGCTGTTTCAAAGACCGGCTCAAGATCGATTTCTAGCTGAATGCGTTTCAGCAGCAGTCTGCCAGTAGGATGACCCAGGATGTGAACATGCTTGTTCTCGAGGGCGTGGCAGACGCGTTCTGACATCTGTTTCCTGTCCTCCTTCATCCTGCTATGGATTGACGCGGTAACTACATCGAGCTGGCTCAAGACATGATCTTCAATGTCAAGCTTCCCGTCCGCCAAAATATCGACTTCTGCACCCTTCAGTATCCTCATCTTCCAGCGGCCAGAGGCATTGAGATCATCAATCTCATCCATTTGCTTCAATAGACGAGCTTCATCCAAACCATTGGCGATCGTCAGACTCTGCGTATGGTCGGACACACAGTAGTACTCATAGCCCTTAGTTGAAGCTGCATCTAGCATCTCCTCAATCGTGTTCTTACCATCAGATTGATCTGTGTGAGTATGAAGGTCTCCGCGAATTTCACCGAGTTCAATTAGTTTCGGGAGCTTTCCACTTTGGGCAGCCTCGATTTCTCCCCAATCCTCTCTGAGCTCAGGAGGAATAGGATCAAGTCCAAGACTGGTGTAGATTTCTTCTTCAGATGTTCCTGCGACTTGTTTGTCGCCTTTATAGAGACCATATTCGTTGAGTTTCAGCCCTTGCCTAATTGCAATGCCTCGTAGATGCACATTATGATCTACAGAGCCTGTGAAGTATTGCATTCCAGCGCCAAAGCTCTCAGATGGAATCACTCGAAGATCAATCTGCATTCTGTTCTCAAGTCGAATCGCAGACTTGGTTGGACCATGGGCGATGACCTCGGACACCCCATCAAATGTTACGAAGGAGTCCATGACTGCAGCCGGATCTGATGCATCTACCAGGAAATCGATATCGCCCACAGTTTCGCGTCTTCTTCTATAAGACCCCGCGATTACTACATTTTGGACTCCTTTGATACCTCCAAGCCTTTCTTCCAGGGGTTCAGCAACCTCCATCGCATCAGCCAGGAGCGTGCGGCCAATGCCAGACTTGACAAGGTTGATACCTTCGATTATCTGATTCTGGGACTTCTTGCCCAGTCCTGGCAAATCTGCTAGTTTCCCCTCATTCGCAGCTCTCTCTATCGATTCGAGGTCTGTTACGCCCAATTTATCATAGACCAATTTGATTGTCTTCGGTCCGACCCCTGGAATAGCATCTAATTCCATCACCTTGACAGGAATCTTTGTACGAAGCCTCTCGAGCAGAGGAATCGTACCAGTTTTCAGAAATGACTGAATTTTCTCTGCTAGTGCCTTTCCAACACCAGGAATCTCCGTCAGCTCCCCTCGTCTAGCAATCCCTTCTATGTCCTCTCCAAGTGACGAAACTGATCTGACAGCCCGAAAATAGGCACGAGGCTTGAACTTGTCTTCACCCTCAATCTCGATGAGAAGAGCAAGCTCCTTGAGGGCATCCGCCACTTCTTTATTCTTCAAGCAAAAGCCTCCCACTCCTTTGCCCATGGAGCAATCGAATGGACCGCATCTACTACAGCTTGGATATTCTCCATAGGTGTATCTACTGTGACCACACAGCCCGGAGCGACAATTAATCGTTTTAGTCCAGCTTCATGGATAGCTTGCAAGACTTGTCCCTCTGCCTCTTCAGGACCACCCGTCCTAAAGATACCATTGTGGTCAATGCCTCCCATGACAGCCTTTCTTGACTGCTTCTTTCCATCAGACAAGGTGAGGTCTGCACTCTGATCCTCCCAATTCAGAGCATCAATGCCTGGAGTGTTCGCAATCTTCTCGAAGCGAATCTGCTCGTTCTCCTCTCTGGCATGAAGATGCATAACCATGAACTTGGCTCTCCCACGAAGCTTTGCTATTAGTCTTGAATCGAATGGGTAGACGAACTTTTTGTACTGGGCGTCTGTCACTGACATGTGTGTGGAATGTTGCGTGGCAATGAATAGTCCATCAGCTCCTGCCTCTAGGGTCGCTCTTGCAAAATCAATCATCACGTTCGTTATCATCTCAAGGACTGTTTCTAGGACTTCCGGGCTCTCATCCATATAGTCTGTCAATGGTCTGTTGCACAGCTTGTCTGCCACCATGGTAGGGTCAAATACAGTTGCCATGGTAGGGACCTTGTCCTGTGCATATTGCTGTATCAGTTCAACAGCCCTGACCTGCTGCCCGAACTCACCGCTATTGACGTCGAGTGGTTCCAAGACCTCCCAGTCACTAGCCTCCTGAACCACGCATCTTTCACAGGTGGTAGATCCTGAAATTGCTCCATCGTAGATTACTTCACAGCCCCAGTCTACAACTGGATATCTCCCATGAAACGATACCTTCAGGAGGTCATGATTGAACCTCTTGTGGAACGCAATCTCTTCTCCTGATAGCCCCTCAGGTGTCCGGTCAATCTCCGGATGATGTTTCCAGATTGAGATCGGTATGCTCTCTCCAAGGTTTCCAAGAAATGTCTGTTTAAGAAGATCGAACTTAGACATGGCTAGCATTTCACTAGTCTTGGGATAATGAGCGTTTCGAAGTGGCTCTAGCTTCGTTATGGCGTTTCGGAAGGGTCATTAGTTGGTCATAGTTTCACGCTGTGAGTCAACGGTTGTGTTTACATGGGTCTGGCTGATGCAATCCGCGATTACTTTGAGAGACATCCCAAGGCCAAGAAGGCACTAGGCGTAGCCTCAGCCATCGCGACTAACTTTGCACTGATAGGTTCGGGCTCAGCGGTCCTTGCAGTGGCTGCGGGTACAATCATGAAGCATCAGGAAGAAAAAGGCAAGGTAAAGTCCGAAGAGCTAATGGGCTTCTTCAAGGAAGCGGTGCAAGACTCAGCTGTGAGAGAAGCAATCAAGGAAGCTGTGAGAGAGGGAGGACTAGGCATTGCTGCACCTGTCAACACCGCCATGAATCAGCTAAGTTCTGTCCGTCCAGATGCAGGACAATATGTAGACACCATGAAATCAGAGCTGACGGTAATCGCACGTCAGATTGGTATCATTCGTGAACTAGTTTCATACTTCGAGATACCTGACTCAAGAAATAGGGTCAAGAACGTCTGGAGACTTCCACTCTACCTCGATGATGTGTTGGTTATCGATGATTCGCTCAGAACAGCTCTAGATACAGCCATCAAACATGTTAGGAATGGCAAGAATCTAGTGATTCTTGGAGCTCCAGGCTCTGGAAAGACTACTGCAATGTATGCCATCTGGAAGGAATTGGAAGAGGAATCAGACACAGCTCTTGTCTGGGACACAAAAGATGTGGCTCGTATTCATGAGAAGGATGGTGTCATTCTGTTCGTGGATGACATTCCAGAAACACGTGAGCTGATGAAGGCAATCATCGAAAGGGACGTGCAAGGAGTGGTCACCACTGCACGTGAACAGGACTGGGCACGACTCCCGGTCGAGCTGCGGAAAAAGTTCACATCTGTGAGTCTTCCTATGATTCCAGATGATGCCATGCAACAGATTGCAGTAAAACATCTGGAAAGCCAAGGTGTAGAGTATAACGAGAGTGCATTGAAACAGCTGGTCGATTATGCACAGGGAAGCCCAATCTATGTGAGATACATGGCTGAGGAGATTGGATTTGAGAGCAAGACCGGGGGTATAAAGAAGCTCACAGAAACAAGGGTGAAGAAAGCACCAAAAGGAATGACCAATTACGTGGCTGGCCTCTTGGTCAGGGTGCTCTTTGAGTTGGAAGGAAATATCTACACACCGAGGAAGGGATCTCTTCCTGTAATCAAGACGCTTCTTTGCCTCGCGGACATGCCGAATTATGAAACTCACGAAGTTCATCTCAATCAGGTGTTCTTCAAGGTCAAGGCGCCTACGGACTCTCCAGGTCCATTCAATGCAATCAAGCAGTATCTCTCTAGAGACCCCAGATTCTTCTCCCTCAAGTTCATGCATGACACACTCGCTGATGTGCTAAGGGGTAGGGTCGACCACCCAATCGTCGGAGACATCAGGATGCTTGCTCAGGAGATGGGCGCAAGAGGTAGACGTGATGTGGAAAGACAAGCCCTCTTTGATGGGTGGGAGCATATGAAAGCAGAATATGAGATCGACTCTGCGGCAGGTCTTGAACCTCTTCTTTCATACGGATATTTCGCAGCCAAGAACTTCGGAATTGATTACGTGGACCAGATAGCGATTGACCTTGCGAATGAACATATCGAGAGTCCTCTTAGTCAGGGTCTTTTCGCCATCACAGGGCCTATTGAGAAGATTAAGGCGCCAGAAGAGGCTATTCCTACTAAGGAGGTGAACGCAAAGAAACCTACACCTCCGAGTGAAGACGAATTTGCACATCCCACAGATGTTCCAATAGCGGAAACGATTCAGAAGCAACTAGAAGACCAGGGCGTAATGTTCCCAGATTCTACATTGGAAGAGGTAAAGAAGGGTCTTGCGGAGCTCGGGAATCTTAAGGAGCTTGGTGACGACTTTGGGTCTTCTATAGCTGAGCTGGTTGATACGAAGCTCGCAGAAGCTGGTCTTGATGGAGTATCCAAGAACAGATTCGAGGTCTTGCAGGAATTGATGGAACAGGATTCAGTGAGCCCAGCAAAGCTCTCTCGGGCACTTCGCAGTGCGTCGACTAGGGCGAGAGTGCTCAGGGATGGAGGAAAAATGAGAAATCCCAAGGAAACAGGCGAGTTACTTACCAATGGTGCCGAACGTCTTGTACTTCTGGACTCAATGGTCTATGTAGAAATCCTCAATCATATAGCAGAGGGATTGTCTGCAACACTGGGGGAAAGTAACACCGCTAAGACTCTGGCGAGGGTGACTGGGGAGATTGCAGTATCACTGCTTGATGACAAGAGCAGGAAGACCATTAGCAGTGTCTTTGATTCTGGAGCGAAGAGGTCTGAGAAGATGGGCGACTATGATGCGATGAAGGAACACCTCTTCGCAAAATGGTTTCTCACTGGAATTGATCCCAAGGACTTGGATTTTGCATCCAACAAGCTAGGAAGACTGATGAAACTAGGGCGACCATTTGACGCCTTAGAATACTTAGCCAAGATCAATGCATACTTCGATGATGACCAGATAGAATACCGCATCGGCATGCTTCAGCAGGCGTTTAGAAACATCTCAAATGCAACAGTTACAGACAGAAAGGAGTTTGACCGAACCGTTACAACCTGCCATGAAAGCCTGGCATCAACTGTCCATGTGCTTGAAAGCAAAGAACTGGTGTCTAATAATGACACATTGGCGGCCCTCTGTAACACTTTGCTTGCATCTACACTAAAATTCATGGACAACTTTGTCAAGAAGTCTGGGAAGAGTGTAGCAGCTGAAGCTGTGTATCCATTGCTACACGAAAGCATCAAACCACTAACCCTATTGATTATTGATGTTCTAACAAAAGTGGGAAATGAGAAGGCGAAGAGAACAGCCGCGACTGAGTTAAGGAAGATAAAAGGTGAGAGTGCTCACAAAAATGACTTGCTCAGGACCATTGATGCCCAATGGTGATACACCAGAAATAATATCAACTCAATCACCAGTCATGACACCCCACTCAATGACGGAGGAGAAGGTTTGTCCCATTTAACAGCTGTATTCAGTCCCGAAGAACTACTCAAGATGGACGGGATTGACGAGCTGGATACAATGAGAATGGAACCGAATCCATTCTGGAACAGACCAAGGCTAGACATAACCTGGAGCTTGCCAGTCATGTCTGGACTGATTAAGAGTCAGAGGATATCCCTGGAGCAGATGCGCCTGGCCACTCGTGAGGAGCTTGGACTCTATCATGACCCGTCCTACATTGAAACCCTCGAGTTGTTCGGAAACATGGGTTCTGCGTTCTCCTCTCGTTTTGGACTCGATACTGATGAGTGTCCGGTGTTCCACCAGGTTGACAAATATGCGAGCTATCCTGTGGGCGCCACCATTGATGCAGTGATGGGCGTTGCTGATGGTAAGTTTGAAGATGCGATGTCAATCATTGGCGGGTTTCATCATGCCTACAGCTCAAATGCCGGGGGATTCTGCTATCTTAACGACACGGTGGTCGCAATAAAGAAGTTCAAGCAGAAGTATCCGACCAAGAAAGTACTGTATTTGGACACTGATGTCCATCATGGTGATGCAACCCAAGAGGCCTTCTATAGCGACCCTTCGGTACTGACAATCTCAACGCACGAATTGAGCATGGGCTTCTATCCCGGGACAGGGAGGCCAGAAGAGGTCGGAATCGGTGAAGGGAAGGGCTACTCTGTGAATATTCCACTGCCCCCTCTCACAGACGATTTCGAGTATTGGAAAGCTTTTGAAGAACTCGTTGTGCCCATTTGGCTAGCCTACAAGCCCGATCTGGTATTTTGGAATGCGGGTGCGGACGCACATATGGATGACCCTCTCGCAGACCTGCTTCTGAATCTTGACACGTATCATCGTCTATCAAAGACCGTACGCCAATTGGCGCATCTTGGAAACAAGAAACTGGTGATTGTGGGGGGAGGAGGATATCATCCAGTGACAGCCGCACGCGTATGGGCGGTCCTTCTTGCAGATGTTGCAGACATAGCATTGCCGCCGCTTATCCCGGCAGCGTGGATAGAGCTTTGCCAAAAGCATGGCTTTGAGGTAAAACGAGGCGGTTGGACTGACCGCCCTCAGAGAATGTATGTAGAACATGAATCGAAGGTGAGGAGAGCTGTCGACGAGACCATTGACAAGGTGAAGGAGCTCATATTCCCAACTTTCGGGTTGGAGAAATGAATCAATTATTTCTTGATACCAAGAACACATCTATGACGCGTTTCATCAATGGCAATGCTTTGGATGTCGAAGCCACCAAAGACCTTGTAGACCTCTTCTTCTGTGAAGTAGTGATGCGGAATTCCGGCTTCTGGCCCATGATGAGGGATGTACGTTCCCAGTTCAATCTGTTCTAGTTTCCAGCCTTTATCCCCCTCGCTCGGAACCTCTGATAATATCGGAAATGTAACAAAGAGAACACCACCAGACCGCAAGACACGCTCAATCTCGCCAACGGTGAAAAGAATTTCCCGCATTCGATTGTGGTGGATAACCTGTGTTGATATCACTGCATCAAAGAATGAGTCCTGATATGGAAATCTCGTTTCCATTCGGTGTGTAATGATTGTAGCTTGAAGACTTTCTTCTTTGAGCCATTCATGCGCAAGGGAGAGAGCACTCTGAGAAACATCAAACCCGAAGATTTCAAAACCTCTCTTTGAGAAATAGACTAGGTGACGACCGGAGCCACATCCGATATCTAGAATCCTTTTCACGTGACGCTCCCGGAAGACTTGCACGACTTGCTCCATGGCTTGATGGGGCTCTGTGAACACCCTCCCCTGTTCTTCGAAGATATCATCCCACTCAGGCATAGCCGACTGAAGGGAATCATAGGAGATAAATCTCGGGGAAACCCGATTCAATTAAACCTCCCGAGCGTAACTGATTATGTCAAGACTCAGACCTAGATATCTCGTTTTGATTTTGAGCATTCTAGTCATGGTTTCAGGTGTAGCACTCGCAGCCAGTGTTCAAAGCGGATTTGGAATCGTCTATGTGACTGAAGTTGATTTCCAGGCCTCAGATGGTTCTTGGATCCATAGCACATTGCAGCGACCGATTTATGCTACGGATACAAATCAACTGCCTGGCGTGGTAGTGATACACGGGGTGATTCAAAGCAAGGAATGGCTCATGGCATTTGGAATAGAGCTAGCAAGACGAGGATTTGTGGTTTTGACGATTGATGCGAATTCGCACGGCAACTCAGAACCAGGGACTGGAAGTGGAGCTGCAGCATTGGACTATCTTGCAAGTCTTGACTACGTAGATAACTCTGCGATTGGCCTAATTGGACATAGCATGGGGGGTGGAATTGCTTGGAGTGCTATTGAAGAGTCGTCTGTCAATGTGGATGCTCTGGTGTTGGTAGGAAGTGGACTCAATCGAAGTGATGTGCCCTATGTCCCAAACACGCTATTGGCTATCGGAGAGTTTGATGAGCTCTCTCCATACCCCCACAATCTATCGATGCTAGAAGGATTCTTTGGGGCCACAGGAATTCAAGCGGGAGTCACTTACGGTAGTTTTGGTGACAATACTGCACGTAGAATAGTTCTTCCACGTACTGACCATCTCTTCGAGACTATAGACCCCACAATAGTGGCTGAGAGTGTTGAATGGATGAAGGAAGGACTCAAAGAGGGACTAGAGGACTCGTACTGGATTGCATCCGGGCACCAGATCTACTCCCTCTGGCTTGCTGGCGGATTTATTGGCCTACTTGGGCTAGTTCTCACTCAATTCCCTCTTCTGGCAATTCTGATTGATCTGTCACCTTTTCACAGTCCTAGAAAGACTCACTCAACCGGACGAACAATCGGTAATCAGGCATTCTTAGGGCTGGGAATTGTATATGCAGCAATAGGACTTGGGACATTCTACCCTTTGCTCGGTGCGGGCCTATTTCTTCCATTCCCGCAATCATATGGAGCCTCCATCTCCCTCTGGATTCTAGGCAGCGGTCTGCTTTCCTTCTTTATTCTGAAGCTGATAAAACGGAAACGCCCACAGATGACATCGGAAATAGGACCGACAAGCAATAATGTTCCTAGATACATAGCCAGGACCTTTCTTTTGGCAGGAATCTTGGCAGCTTGGTTGTATGCTTGGACTCTCCTTGTAGATTTGGGACTCGCTCTCGATTTCCGCTGTTTCCTTCCCGGATTCAATGATCTGACCTTGGCACGTGCAATCATGGTCCCAATCTATATCATCCCCTTTCTTGTATACTTCTTTGCGGAAAGCAAGTGGTTGGTCGGGGCAATGCGAACCGAGGCTAAAGAAACTTGGATTGGAACGCAAATTCATTGGACGCTGAAGGCGATTCTCATCAAATGTAGTCCGTATTTCATTCTCCTAATACTACATTATGGATATGGATTGATTACGGGGCTTCCGCTCCTGCCAGGTCTGCTGGGATTCGCATTCCTGTTTCTCTATGCCTTTGGCCCTTGGTTTGCTATTTCAACAATTATGATTCTTTGGGGTCATCATTTGACTGGTCAATACTGGCTTGGGTCCATTGTAAATGCTGTACTCTTCAGTTGGGTTTTGGCATCAATGCTGCCAATTGCATTCTAACGGGGAATCCGTATGGGCCATCCAAATGAAACAGTGATCATTATCAGATACTATACGGTTGTTTGAAGCACTAGTTCCACAAGAGTACCACCGTCATTCTGCAGAAAGGACTTCTGGCTAGTAGCTCAGGCATTTGAGATTCTCTAGAAATAATACTGGTCAATTCAGGTTTCATTCGGCTCCTTTGGAGGCTTCTTAGGCCGACGAGTTAGTGATGACAAAATACTCTCCCTATCCTGCTTCCTAAGCTGTGTTCTCGCGAGCCATTGCTCGAACTCATTGGCGTTTTGAACCCCACCCTCTGTCACGGCTCTATAGATGAGCGTACTGAGACCATCCTGAAGGAGGTCACGAATATGATAATGACGTTTGATGTTGAGAATCACGTCACGCATTTCCTCATCGAGAGATTCCTCTAACTCATCGATTATGGCAAACCCAGTAGTACTCACATCTGTCGTTAGCCAGATATCAATACTCCAGGGTCCTGATTCACCCTGGTACTCTTCAATTCCTATTTTTAGCGAGGCTCTCTCGCGATAGTCCTTCACACTCACTTCATCAACACCCTCTGTTTTGAGTAGGACAGCCATAAGGTGTTGTGCCATGTCCATTGTATCGCGGAGTAGAACTAGAGCATGTATATCGATGTCTCTCTTGACGATGAGGTCTAGTGCAACACTTCCCACTATTCGAGCATGACCATAAGCATTGAGAAGACCCATTATATCCAGGTCTTCAATGATTTGTTCGGCCTCAATGCGTAGTCTGCTCTTCTCAGTCATGATTTCACCTGAGGTTCTATTGAACTGTGTTATCAAGAGAGTTCAGAACATGTGGAGTATATGAGGTGATTTCATACAGACTGCTTGAGCATTAAAGGCCCAGAAAATTCTCAGCAACATCCAGAGTCGAGAGATGCATAAGTGTGAAAGACATTATGCGCTCAAATCTATTTAGTACGTGATGCCATGCTCCACATAGAATTTCATTAATGTTATTGCCTCTCCCCATCCTGCAGCACATTCAGCCAATGCAGCTCTGCTTGTTGGGGTGTCCTCATGACCGAACTCCCGAAGGCGAACAACAGTTCCCTCGTCCACTGGCTCAAAGTCAATCTCAATGGTAGTTGCTAGCTTGGGATTTCCATGGTCAGGATTCCACTGGAATACAAAGCGTTTTCCTCGCTCAGCTTCCAAGACTGGTCCATCTGATTCAGTTGTGTACTTATCAGGTCCCCAATCCTTCCAGACAAATTTGATCCTCCCACCTGGGCGAGCATCGACAAAGGACCCTGAAGTAAACCAGGCGTCTAGTCCTTCTCCGGTCGCTATAGCATCGTATACCTCCTCCGGACTCGCTCGAATGAGTGTGACCTGTTTAATCTCAACATCAAGTGGTTTCGTCATCACAACAGCTCCTTTAACTATTGTTAATAGTATTTGGTAATAACACTTCCTCTCTAGCTAAGCAGAGCCAGGGGCTGCAAGACACCTAGATAGAAACGCAGGTCTCTGTGCGGCTGATCCCCTCAACGGTGTGGAGTGTCTGCATCAGCTTCCTGAGATTTTCGACTGAGGGAAGCTCAGCATAGGCGATCATATCATATGGCCCAGTGACCACATCGGCCCGCTCGATTCCTTCAATTTCAGTGATTGCTTGGCAGGCCTCCCAGATGGCGCCTGCTTCGGCCCGAATAAGAATAACTACTGATACCATCCCCAGTTCACCTTGGCGAATAATAGATATGCTATATGCTGTTGATAAAAAGCCTTCCGAAAAGGTCGCGCGAAATTACCGAAAAGATGCATCATAATTCATTTTATGGCGCTTTTCGAACGCAATTTGGTGAACTAATCATAGCAATCAAAAACCTCTTGCCTGAGAAAAGATATTCATTTGATAATGTGTCATGGATGAAATGAGGTTGGATGTATTGGTAACTGGCTATAGGATCGAGAGAACGAATCCATCAGAACTCAGTTCCATTCTAAGTCTGCTCAATGATGTAGATCTTCCTGCTGAGGGAGTGAAAGATAACATCTCGAATTTCTTGACGCTAAAGGACAATGATGATGATTCGAATTTCGAGCCATGGGGATGCGCAGGCTTGGAGATATATGGCAACTCGGCTTTGCTCAGGTCCTTGGCAATAGCTCCAGAATATCAGGGCAAGGGTCTGGGTACTGTCCTTACCGAGGCGCTAATACAAGACGCCCGGGAGAGGGGAATCAAGACACTGTTTCTACTCACAGAAACTGCTGAGGACTTCTTCAGACATTTTGGCTTCCGAGTAGTAGAGAGAGAGATTGTCCCAAAAGATGTGAAGACATCAATCGAATTCACCAAGCTATGTACGGAAACGCCTGCAATGATGTTGGAGATTTAGACGTCACGTTTATGATGGATGATGTTTCGCAATTGAATGAGGTCCAGACTTGAGGCTCACAAAGGAGAATTTTACGAAGGCCAGAGAGTTTGTGCATTCGAATGCAAGACCTATCGACCAAGCTCTATACGAGTATCACTTTGAGGGTGGCCCAATTAGCACAGTTCTAGAAGAACTGGCAAAATTCCAGAATGACGATGGAGGATTTGGTAATGCTATCGAACCAGATTTCAGGCTCAAGGCATCGTCACCAATGGCAACGTCAGTAGGACTCCAATATTGCACTCAACTGGGAATCAAATCCGACCACCCAATCATTGAGAGAGCAATCAGGTACTTGGTGTCAACATATGATTTTGAAGATGATTATTGGCCAGCTACATCACTAGATGTCAATGATGAGCCTCATGCGCCATGGTGGCATGTTGTTGGGATAGCCCCTCCAAATGAGAGCGATTGGCCAAATCCAAATGCTGAGTTATTGGGATATCTCCATAGGCACTCAGTTCACGTTCCAAAGAACCTTTTGCAAAAGTTGAACAGACGCGCTCTAAGGAACTTGAACAGCTCGAAGACCATCGATGGCCTGTACAATCTGATGTGTTGGGATAGAGCATATCGACACCTCCCTGAACCCCTCAGGTCGGATGCGGAGAAGAAACTGACTCGCACAATTCGAGCCATTGCACCGCTTACATCGGAAATATTGAGAGAAATCAGAATCTCCTGGCTTGCTCCTTCAACAGACTCACTCTTTCTGATGTACCCAGACAATCTTTACCAATTGCTCAGAGAGGAGATTCAGAAACAGGCGAAAGATGGCGGATGGTGGCCAGACTGGAAATGGGGACAATACGAGGATGTTTGGCCTATTGCTGAAAGAGAGTGGGCAGGGAAGATAACGGTGCACTGCTTGACAACTCTGAGAGCTTTCAATCTGAATGACAGTCTAATTGAGCCTTGGTGAACCTAATAATCAGAGGAGGCCTTTGAGCCCCAGATGCAAATTCCGAGTATAATCAAGATTATCACAAACCACGAACCAAAAGCCACCGGTTCATATAGCTCATAGCCAAAGCCCACAAGCAATGAAGGGAGAACGAGCAAATCGACAAAGATCCATATGGTGAAAATCAATACACCTGCAATAATAGATGACAATCTTCTGGGATTATTCAACAGAGAACTCATCTTGAAACGTTAGAACCACTGTTGACTCCTTCTTAAGTCGTATTCTGTGTACATCCATCCGATGAAAGTATAAGGAGGCAGTCACACCAAGCCAGTTCGAGTCTACGTTGCCACAAGATGCTATTACTCTCATCGACCAGTCTGGAAACGATAGGCATGTCGCTCCATTTGTCAAGCCAAGTCTTGAAGCATTTGAGAATCCAGAACGAATCGAGATGACATTGCAGTACCTTGAAGAAACAAAGTCGCTAGAGCATGTCAAGATGTTCAAGACTACTCAGGCAACAAAAGAGGAGGCCCTCCTCGTCCATAAGCCATATCTCGTTCAGTCGATTGAGCTGATGTCAGAGCTTGGGGGCGGGGAGTTGGGCGAGTCATCCTGGGCAAGCGAAAATCTGTGGTCCTCAGCCATGCATGCCTTGGGAGGCGCCCTCCTTGCAGGTGAATTGGTCGCCTCAAAAGCATGCAGACATTCGTTTGCTCTGGTTCGACCTCCGGGACATCATGCAGCGACCTCCTCATCTATGGGCCTCTGTTTCTTCAATAATGTGGCAATCGCAGTCAGAAACATTCAGGCTGAGAACGGGATTCAGAAAGCTTCGATTCTCGATATAGACGACCACTTTGGAAATGGGACGTCTGAGATCTTCTATGAAGATCCTAATGTTCAGTTCATCAGCATCCATGAGTATGACTACACGAGCTTTGGAATCGGTCACTATCGAGAGATCGGACATGGTAGTGGAGCTGGCACTAACATCAATATTCCTCTACATCGAGAGGCATCCGATTCAACATACCGGATGGCGATTGATAGGGTTGTGACCCCAGCCATAGAGAAGTTCAATCCAGATGTTATTGCGGTTTCAGCTGGATATGATGCACATTTCGCAGACCCCATCGGGGAGATGGCTGTGGATTCCGAAACCTATTGGTACATAGCATCTATGGTTGAGAGACTCGTTGACTCTTGTGGAATGAAGGGCTCGTTTTGGGTCCTTGAGGGAGGCTACAATCCATTGACTCTTGGGCCATGCGTCAGGGCTACGTTGGAGGGACTTCAAGGCAAGCCTTGCCCCGAGCTCGAAGACCAAGACACAAGAGAGATAGATGATGAAGCGGTGAAGCTTAATCGCAGGACCATAAAGAAGATCCTAGATACAGTTTCACGCTTCATATGACATTAGGGCGTCTTGTGGAATGCGACTTCTGGATAGGCAGTTGATGGCCCGTCGAGCAGAGATGATGCATCAGCCATCAAGTGTGTGTCTGCATCATGCCTTATAGTCTCTCTCGGCTCCTAATAGCCGATTACAACATAACTAGAAAGAACCAGCGAAGCACTGCAGAGAAGAAATCGAAAAGAAAATGGCTAGCTACAACAGGCCAGATGCTTCTTGTCTTTGCAAATACAATTCCAAGGACGAAACCGAAAAGTAACTGGAGACCGAGGGCTAAGACAGAAAAAACTGGATCATAGCCACCCATTTCCCAGAAATAGCCGAAGAAGTCTGTTGGAATGTGAAATAATCCAAACATCACACCAGACGCAATCCAAGCTCTTTCTTGACCAATGACTCTCTCAAGCTTAGTCTGGTAGACAGCTCTAAACTCCCACTCTTCGAAAAAGGCAGGAGTGAGAAGCCAATACAAGAACAGGAGCGGTCCTGTGGGTTCTGTAGATAGAACAAGAAAGAATCGTAGGGCACCCCACATAATTGTGAACAAAATCAGAAATAACCCGACTCTCACTCCAGTCTTAGCAAACCCGACCAGTCCTAAGTCCCTTGGACTTCTTCGATGAACGCCAAACTCAAGAATCACAGTCAGTATCATAATGACAAAGAAGCGAAGGTTAAGTGACACTCCAGTCATTATTGGGACGTCTGGCAGACCCCAAACCCAGAAAATGACACTCAGAATGAACGAGATTGCATATAAGAGTAGAACCTCGAACATCTCCCTTCCGGGCCTTCGAGCGGGCTCCAGAGGAGGAGGAAACGGTCCCAGTCTTCTGTACACGGTCCATAGGACAAGCAGTAGTAGGACATCACCTGCTGTTTGTGTAAGAAGCAAGCCTGGGGAAGCCATGGATGTTACTAATGCCCTACTTCTTCATTAAGCCTCGCTAATCCAAATGACAGACCAAACAGCAGCGTTGAAATGAACAACTATATCGTCACGATGCGCTATAGCTTCTTGCTTCTATGGTGAGTAGAATGGCTGATGAGCTAATCTTCAGAGCCTTGTTCGTAGTACTCTACGGTTTCTTTCTCATTCCAAGGGGATACTATCGGTTTGTCAAGCCGAGGCAGGCGAAAGAAGAGGAGGAAACAGATCGTGCTGCTGTTGGAAGAATTCAGGCAATTATGACCGTCATCATTCTAGGTGGCCTGATATCATCAATCCTCTATATACTGGGATTGCCTTGGATGGATTGGTTTCAGATACTACAGTATCCAATCTGGCTCCGATTTGTCGGGGCACTCCTTGTTCTCATCACCATACCACTACTTGCCTGGATTCATCGCGAACTTGATAGACAATATTCAGCAGTATTGGAGATCAAGAGCGACCATCAACTAATCACAACAGGACCCTATGAAAGAGTTCGGCATCCAATGTACACAGTGTTGATTCTGTTCTTTTTCGGATTGTCGTTGGTCAGTGCGAACCTGATTGTCATACTCTTTGCTTTGCTACTCATGCTGGGATTTCCATTCTGGGTTCGAATTGAAGAAGAGAAGATGATTGAAGTATTCGGCGAGGAATATATTGAATACATGAAGAGAACAGGCCGCTTCTTCCCTTCAATTAGGAGAGCCTAGGGCTTTGCATCAGATTGGTATCTGAGTAATGAATAAAACAGACGTGTAATCACTTCAGCCTATGAGCATTCTAATGACCACCTTAGCACTGCTTGCTATCCCTATAGGAGTCCTAGTAGGACTTGCAGCTGGCGTAATTGGTCTCACTGCTTGGCCAATATTGGTCCCGCTGTTGCTCGTTTTTGGAGGTTTCCCTCTCCACGAAGTCCTTCTTTCCAGTCTGCTTGTTGATCTGATGATTGCAGTTGTCCTTTCCATTTTCTACATCCGAAATAAGGAGGTTGAGGTAGATAGTATGTATGGTGTGAAGTTGGGTTGCGTCGCAGGAGTCATTTCGTTAGTCACTGCAGTATTCGTCTTCCAAATCCTGGACCAGTATTCGGGTCTCTTCGAAGGAGGGGCATCTATTGTTACTCTGGTTTTCGGTGGACTGTTCATCATACAGGCCATTAGAATGGATGATTCTACTGGTGTACGAGATGAGAAACCAAGCCAAAGACAGCTCTCTGACAAACAGAAAGACACCATCGCATACGGATTCTGTATCTTTCAAGGATTTCTCACAGGCCTTATTGCCATAGGAGGCGCGATGAACATTGTACTTGTTCTCATGTTCATCCTAGGATATCCTACGCTTAGGGCAGTGGGAACTGCAATGGTAGCAACGACAGTCATGCTCTCAATGACTGCGATTGCGTTTCTCATTCTTCTTCAGTTCAGTGTGTCTACCCTTCCAATAGTTCTCTTGTACATCTTGATTGGAACGACAAGCAGCTATCTGGCTGTCACCAGGATTCAAAACATCTCAAAGCGCAAACTACGTTTCACAATTGGCATTGTCATCCTCACTGCTGCTATCTTCGCTACAGCACAGGTCTATTTCCTAGGATGATTGATTCTGGAAGAGTTGAATGTTGTGAACAATCTACATCATGAGAATGACAAAGTGATTCTGCCGCAACTGTCAACCCCCTAGTATCGGTAGCTTCAAGACACAATGAGAAAGAGTCATGATTCAGATTCTTGTATCAGCCACTGGCATACTTTTAGCAATAGCCCCCATTCTGAGTCAGGGTCATTAAGAGCATCGAAATATGTGACTCCATCCCTGTTGTTGCCCTCCTCAAATTCGGGGTGAGGACTTGAAAGGAATACAGTTCCATTTCCATACTTGAATGCAATCATACCGGGCAAGTCATTTTCCTGGTATGTCACAATTGGAATTATGCCAGACATGTTGTCTTTGCTGAAATAGCCAGAGTTCCAGTAGAATATTGAGTATGATTCAGGTTCCTCCGATAGATCTGGACCAGTTGAGCTCCTATTCACATTCATCTCCATTAGGAATTCGCCATAGCCATCTATGGCAGGATGATATGCGCCATCAAAGAGATTCAATGCCATGTCTGTTGCGAATGAAGCTCCTCCGCAGATGCCGAAATATGAGCCACCGTCCTGAACGAATTGTCGGATAGCATCCATCCCTTCACTCAGGAGATATGATCCGAACCCGCCCCCGGCTGGTATGACGAGGATGTCGTAGTCTGTAAGAGCTCCTTCTCGAATTGATGTTGCATTCACGTGACCTACATCTGCACGCATCCAAGCAAACATGTTATCACAGGCAATCTTGCTTGATTCAAGAACTCCTCCGCCATCATAGATAGCTACTCTGACATCTTCCATTCCAGTTGGTGCGCCCATAATAATGAACGCTGATGCCACGAAGATGGTGATGAGAATCACGACTGCTATTGGTTTCCTGTATGATGCGGGAATTCGGGTTGCCATTGCGCATGAATCCTCTGAAGCCTATTGACAGATTTTTAATGATATTCGGAATGCGGGCTCTATTAATAAGGTGCATATCGACGCAATGAACAGCAAATGGATGTCAATTGGGTGAGAAGAGAAAAAGGATTGAATGAGAGGCCCTTATGGGCACTCCCATTTAACTCAATTACAGTCGTTCCTTGATTAGGGTTTCAACGACTGTCGGGTCAGCCAACGTGGTGGTGTCACCGATGTCGTCAATCTTTCCTGCTGCAATCCTCTTGAGAATCCTGCGCATGATCTTGCCGGACCGGGTCTTTGGCAATGCATCAGCAAATTGGATTTTCTCAGGGGTCGCAATCGGACCGATTTCTGAGCGTACATGGTTCCTGAGTTCTTTCTTCAAGGCGTCAGTCTTCTCAATTCCCACTTTCAGGGTGGCGAAGACATAGATGCTCTCGCCTTTGATCTCATGCGGAAACCCAACTACAGCGCACTCCGCGACAGCAGGATGCTTGACAAGAGCGCTCTCGATCTCAGCAGTACCGAGTCTGTGACCAGACACCTTGAGCACGTCATCGATTCGACCCATGACGAAGTAGTAGCCATCCTCGTTGAAGCGGCCACCATCACCTGTCATGTATATTGGACGACCAGTATCTGGGTCCTTGTATTGAACCCAGTAGGTGGACTTGAACCTCTCATGGTCTCCGTAGACGGTCCTCATCAGACCAGGCCAGGGCTCACGGATACAGATGTATCCACCCTCGTTGGCGTTAACTGGCTGTCCGCCCTCATCAACGATGACAGGTTTCACACCGAAGAACGGTTGAGTTGTGCTACCGGGGATAGTGGCCGTCGCGCCGGGCAGAGGAGTGAAAATCACACCGCCGGTTTCCGTTTGCCAATAGGTATCTACTATTGGACATTTCTCCTTTCCAATCTGTTCGTGATACCACATCCAAGCCTCAGGGTTGATGGGCTCTCCAACGGTACCAAGCAGATTAAGAGAACTGAGGTCGTGCTTCTTCACCGGTTCCTCGCCGAATCTCATCAGAGCCCTGATGGCGGTCGGAGCAGTATAGAACTGATTGACTTTCCAGCGCTCGACCTCCAGCCAGAAGCGGTCGTTGTCTGGGTACGTAGGAGTTCCTTCGAACATCATGCTTGTAGCACCTGCGGAGAGGGGACCATAGACAATGTAGGAGTGACCGGTGATCCAGCCGATGTCAGCGGTACACCAATAGACATCACCAGGGTGCCAGTCGAAGATTGTCTTGAACGAGTAGGTCGTATAAGTCATGTAGCCACCAATAGTGTGGAGAACCCCCTTTGGTTTGCCAGTTGAGCCAGATGTGTAAAGAATGAACAATGGGTCCTCAGCGTTCAACCACTCAGGCTCACACTTGTCATCGACCTTTGCGTACTCCTCATGATACCAGACGTCTCTGGATTCATCCCAAGGAGTATCCTCGACATCCATCCTCTGAACTACAAGCACCTTTTCAACTATAGAGATGTCCTCGAGTGCCTTGTCGGCATTCTTCTTCTGTGCGACTATCTTGCCATTTCGGTAGTAGGCATCAGCTGTGATGAGGAGCTTGCTCTGGCAGTCCTCAATCCTGTCTTTCAAGGAGTCAGCAGTGAAACCACCGAAGACAATGCTGTGAACAGCACCAATCCTGGCACAGGCCAACATGATAATGGCCAACTCTGGAATCATGGGCATGTAGATGGTTACTGTATCACCCTTCTTCACACCGAGATTCTTCAGGACGTTGGCTGCCTTGTTGACCTCGCTCAGGAGTTCCTTGTAGGTGTAGGTCTTGGACTCATCTAGTGGGTCACCCTGCCAGATAAGAGCAACCTGGTCACCATTCTGCCGTTCTACATGCTTGTCCAGACAATTGTAGGCCATGTTTGTGACGCCGTCTTCGAACCATGTGAATCGAATATCGTCAACGTCCTTCCATTCGAATCCCTTGGTAGGCTCCTTCTTCCAGTAGATTTCATCTTTCGTAATCTTAAGCCAGAACTCATCGGGATTCTTGATGGACTCCTTCCAGAGCTTCATCCTCTCATCTTGGCTCTTGATATAGGCCTTCTCGACGAAGCTCTCTGAAGGTGGGAATCGCCGCTCCTCGTGGCTCGTGACAGTGATTTTCTTCTCTTCAGCCATGGAATTATCACCATAAGCAATGTTGCTTTGGTTGTCCGCGCGAGGTCACACCCTTAAGAAGATTTGCCAATAGTGCAAGTTTCTGTGGTCCTGGGAGAACATTGAACCCAATTCATAAAGAAAGAGCTTGGGAAGTGATACACGAAAAAGAAACTGGGTGAGGCCAAGGACTAATGTCCCCGGCCTCAAACGGATTGGATTGTACTATTGAATAGGCTTCCGCATGAACTTCAGAACAATTGTGAGAATCACAGCAATGATTGCAAGCACACCGGTGACAACAAAGGCCATGAAATAGGATCCAGTTGCATCAACAATAGGGCCAGCAACAAAAGCACCAGTGATTCCAGCGATTCCATAGGCTGTGAACACCACGCCATAGTTCTTGCCAACATTCTTGGAGCCCCAGAAGTCAGCAGTTGCTGATGGAAACAGTGCGAAGTTGCCACCGAAGCAGAAACCTATGAGAGACGCAATGAGCATGACTGCAACCCAGTCAATAGCCAGGGTCGTGATGTATGCAAATGTAAACATACCAATGGCTAAAACCAGAAACATTGTAGCCATGGTGTTTGCTCGTCCAAGTCTATCTGAAACTGCACCCCAGACGATCCTGCCTGCTGCATTCAATAGACTCATGACACCAACGATGATGGCTGCAAATGCTGCACCACCCACTGGATCGATCTCTACAGCTGCACTCTTCACATTCCCGAGTGTCATGAGACCAGCAGTGGCTGCAAATACGAACATGAGCCATAGTAGCCAGAAGCTTGCTGTTCTAATCATCTCACCCGGCAGGATATCTAGGCTCTTTCCATCTGCGGTAGTCGTGGGGGGCGTGTAGCCTGCAGGAAGCCAACCGTCTGGAGGATTCGTAAGGACTTGAGCACCAAGAACCACTAGAACAAGATAGGTGGCACCAAGAATCAGAAAGGGTGTCCCTACCTGTAGAGTTGTCGGAACATTGAACATGTCAAGTAGGAAATCCTCAACATAACCAAAGACAAGTGCACCACCTCCAAAGCCAGCAACAGCAATACCAGTGATTGTGCCCTTCTTATCTGGGAACCACTTCACGAGCGCCGCAATTGGACATACATAAGCAAATCCAATCCCAGCTCCACCGATGATTCCGTATGTGATGATTAGCCAGATGGTCCCAATCATCTCGTTGCCAGCTGCTACCATATCTACCATGAAAGCCAGTATATAGCCAGCACCTAGAAGCACACCGCCTACAGTAGCGACCTTACGTGGACCAACCCTATCCTGCCATCTCCCAGCAAATATCATGAACAACGCAAATGAAGCCAGACCAGCCGCAAATGGCAGCTGAGTAAAGAATGCAGACCATGTATATGCGCCGCCTCTGAGTGCTGTTTGGAAGAATGACCAAGCATAGATTGAACCTAGACATAGTTGAACTATGATTGCACCGATAATCACGAGATTCCGGTTTCCAACCTTTTCTTCAGACATGAAATAATTCACCTGATTGATTGTCGAGTCTTGTGCCGTCGCGCGAGGGTACTAACTGATAAGCTTTCTTACATGACACTTGTTTGCAGACCTTGTTGTCAGTTTGAAAACGCCTATATGCAATCAGAGTTTGCTTCGGCTCGTTGAAGAGAGGGATTTCAATGTCTGGAGTCAGATGGGACGAGAAGTACAAGGAGAAGATAATTTCATCCAAGAAGGCCATCAAGAAGATCAAGAGGGGCGCACGCATCTTCCTAGGAACTGGGTGTGGAGTGCCATATCATTTGGTACAAGAGTTAGCAACTCATGCGGACCAGATGTCAGACAATGAGATAGTCCATCTGTTGACTCTAGGCGACACACCTTCCGCAGACCCAAAGTTCCAGGCACAATTCAGACACAACACCTTCTTCGTATCAGAGAACATCCGTGAAGCAGTTTCAGAGGGGCGAGCTGACTACTCGCCAATAATGCTCTCCGATATTCCCCGTCTCTTTCGGACCAAGAGAATGCCTCTCGATGTTGCATTGATTCAGATTAGCCCGCCTGATGAGCATGGGTTCAGCTCATTGGGCATCTCGGTCGACATCACAAAGTCCGCTTCAGAGAGTGCAGACCTTGTCATAGCTCAAGTCAACGACAAAATGCCCGTCACCCACGGAGATTCATTCATTGACGTCAGAGATATCGATTATCTGGTTCCATATAATGAGCCTCTGAGGGAGTTCAAGTCGCATGAGGGAGATAAAACCATAGACCTGATTGGCTCCTATGTAGCACGACTCATCGAGAATGAGTCTACTCTGGAGCTAGGGATAGGCGCCTTACCACAGGCCGTCTGCACTAATCTGGAGGTAACTGGTGTCAAAGATCTTGGAATCCACACCGAGATGTTCAGCGACAGTCTAATTCCTCTAATAGAGAGTGGAGTTGTCACGAATAAGAAGAAGAGCATTCACAGAGGGCAGGTCATCGCTAGTTTTGCTATGGGGACAGAGAGACTCTACGATTACATCAACAACAATCCGATGTTTCACTTTCATGACACAGCCTATGTAAACGACCCATATGTCATAGGTCAGAACAAGAAGATGATAGCTATCAACTCAGCTCTCGAGATTGACCTGACAGGCCAGGTGTGCGCAGACTCGATAGGCCATAAGTTCTACAGTGGGATTGGTGGTCAGGTAGACTTCATCCGTGGAGCGTCGAGGTCACCAGGTGGGAAGGCTATTATTTGTATGCAGTCAACAGCAATGGATGGTAAGGTTTCACGGATTGTGCCCCGACTGAGTGAGGGAGCAGGGGTGGTCACGACACGGGGAGATGTTGACGTCGTTATAACCGAGTTTGGTCTCGCTATATTGCACGGCAAGACCATCAGAGAACGAGTGCTATCACTGATTGCAGTTGCACATCCAGACTTCAGAAATCAGTTGCTTGAGGCAGCAAAGAAGATGCGCTATGTGTTTGAAGATCAGGTACCGTTTCAAGTGAAGGGGACGTACTTCCCAACAGAATATGAATACCAAGAATCGTTCAAAGGTGTCGAGGGACCTATCAATGTCCGCTTTAGACTCACTCGGCCAGACGATTCGGACAGAATAAAGGATCTATTCTATGACCTCTCAGAAGAGAGCATATACTTCAGGTTCTTGACACCCCTAAAGAGCCTACCCCGACGTACCCTGCAAGATTTCTACGATGTGGATGCTGACCGCGATGTTTCGATTGTGGCAGTGGTCAGTCCGGGAACTGAGGGTGAAGCAGAGAGAATCATAGGAGCAGGGAGGTATTTGCTCAATAGAAGTACCAACGAGGCGGAGTTTGCACTCCTTGTTAGAGATGAGTATCAAGGAATAGGCATTGGAAGTTTCATGTTATCTCATCTGATGCGGATTGCCAAGAGTAAAGGCGTGGAGGCCTTTGTTGCGTTCGTACACCCAAAGAATCAGCCTATGATCAGATTCCTGCATAAGACGGGTAAGATAGTTGAGAGCCATCTGAGCATTCAAGATGACGAGTATACCTTCAAGCTCAAACTCTAATCCTGTCAGCCTGTTGGAAATCTCTATATGGCCGATAAGACCTTGAATTTAGCAATCCAGAGGAGAGATGGATGGCCAGCCAGGAGTGGACTGACAAGTACAAGGATAAGATATTGTCAGCAGAACAAGCTATAAAGAAGATTAAGCGAGGCACACGTATCTTCCTTGGGACAGGTTGCGGGGTACCTTTCCATCTCATGCAGGAGCTGGCCAGGAACGCACACAAAATGGCTGACAATGAGATAATCCATATGATTACACTGGGCGACACCCCCTCTGCAGATCCCCACTTTCAGGAGCAATTCAGACACAATACCTTCTTTGTTTCGGAAAATATACGATCTGCTGTATACGAAGGCCGAGCAGACTATACACCCACTCATCTTTCAGATATTCCCATGTTTTTCATCTCCAAAAGGATACCACTTGACGTCGCTCTGATTCAGGTTAGCCCTCCTGACGAACATGGATACTGTTCATTGGGCATCTCAGTAGACATAACAAAATCAGCTGCTGAAAACGCAGACCTTGTGATTGCGCAAGTCAATGACAAGATGCCTGTCACCCATGGAGATTCATTCTTTCACCTGCGTGATATCGATTATCTTGTGTGTCATAATGAGCCTATTAGGGAGTATGAGCCAGAAAAACCAGATGAGAAGAGCGACCTCATTGGCAGTTATGTTGCCAGGCTAATTGAGAATGAATCGACTATTGAGCTTGGTGTAGGAAAGCTGCAAAGAGCTGTGGTCAAACACCTGATGGATTCCGACGTAAAAGATTTGGGAATCCATACAGAGAGGTTTGGAGACGGCATCATCGATCTGATTGATAACGGAATCGTGACAAACAAGAAAAAGAGCATCAATAGGGGTAAGGTCACGACGAGTTTTGCGATGGGCACACAGAGGCTTTACGACTATGTAGATAACAATCCGATGTTCGAGTTCCGTAATACCTCCTATGTCAATAATCCTTCCATCATTGCCCAGAACCACAAGATGGTTGCTATCAATTCTGCTCTTGAGGTGGACCTCACAGGACAGGTCTGTTCAGACTCAATAGGTCACAGATTCTATAGCGGCATTGGAGGGCAAGTGGACTTCATCCGAGGCGCGTCGATGTCGCCTGGTGGAAAAGCAGTCATCTGTATGACATCAACCGCACTCGATGGAAATGTGTCGAGGATTGTACCACATCTGAGTGAGGGAGCAGGTGTGGTGACTACACGCGGTGATGTCGAAGTTGTCATCACAGAATATGGGCAAGCCACTCTTAGAGGCAGGACTATTCGAGAACGCGTTCTATCCCTAATTGCAATTGCACACCCTCAGTTTCGAAACGATCTGCTTGAGGCAGCAAAGGAGATGAGGTACGTCTTTAGTGACCAGATTCCGTTTCAAGTCAAAGGCACATATTTCCCCCTTGAATATGAGGCACATGAGAGATTCGGGGGCCCTGATGGAGAGGTCGACGTCCGGTTCCGACTCATCAGACCTGATGACACTGATAGGATCAAGGAGCTGTTCTATGGGTTGAGTGAAGAATCGATCTTCTTCAGATTCCTCACACCTCTTGAGAGCCTCCGTAGACAGACCTTGCAGGACTTCTATAATGTAGACCAGTCCAGTGACATCAGCATAGTAGCGACGGTCTGCTGTGATGATGAGGGGACTACTGAGAAGATAATTGGTGCAAGTCGTTATCTTTTGGATCGACATAAGAATGAGGCCGAATTCGCTATCCTCATTCAAGATGACTATCAGAAGAGAGGGATAGGCACATATTTGCTCAGGCATCTCATGCGAATTGCTAAGAGCAAAGGTGTGAAGGCATTCCTAGCATACGTTCATCCAAAGAATCAGCCCATGATTAGGTTTCTGCAGAAGTTCGGACTGTCAATGACACTAGAGAGCTATCCCAATATCCAAGAGAATGAATATGTCTTCAAATTGATCCTCTAGAGCCTCCTGCAAGATCACTGAGAGTTATCCTTGTCACTGCACCAGACTCGAGATTCATTGGTCTAAAGCCCTTGTGAATGCTATCCACCCAATCATCTATCTCATCTCTGCTTCTCAGACCTTCCATCTTTGCGACAGGATGCCCTTTCTTGAATGCTATCACAAGAGGCACTCCGACCACCTCAAAGGATTCTACAGCCGCTTCTATCTTGTCGATGTTGACTTTTCCGAAGTACACCTTTGACCTGTAGTCACTTGCAAGCTCGTCCAGTATTGGTGCGAGCTGTTTGCAATAGGGACAGGTGGCAGTGTAAAACTCAATGACTGCAGTGGAGGGTCTACTAAGCGAGTCCATGAATCTGCTGTCGGACATCTCATTAAGGATACCATTTGCTAATGGGTCATCGGATTCCTTCTCTAGGGCACCCTCTAGAAGCTTTGATAATGAAGCAACACCCTGGTCTTCTTCCGACATACTTCAGCCTCAGTAAATTCAGCTTCGCGGCGAAGCACATGAGTCTTTAGCAATAGGAAAATCGGCAGAGTCGGAAAGTGCTAATACACCTTTTCCTTGATAGAAAGACTGTGGAGAGATAAATCAATGAAAGAAAGGCTCCTGAAAGCAGGAACACTGATTGTTGGTGATGGGACTACTGCAAATGATGTGTTCATCCTTATTCAAGAGAACAGGATTGCAAAGATTGGCTCTGATGCAGCAGTTTCAGGGTCTGAAATCTTAGACTTCTCTGACCGCATCATTATGCCCGGAATTATTGATACGCATATTCATGTGTGCCATGATGGGACCCATCCAAATCCTGCCGAGATTAAGAAACACTCTGATGAGTTTCTGGCTATCCGAGGAGCTAAATTCACTGAACGATTGTTGAATGCTGGGGTGACAACAGCTGGTGATGCTGCTGGACGAAGTGAAGTACCATTTGCAGTAAAGAATGCGATAAAGAATGGCTATGTGAATGGACCACGATTGTTGGTCTGCGGGAGAATGATCACAATTTCCGCAGGCAGAGGGGACTATGGTGGTAGTAATGAGGCCAATGGTCCAGATGATGTGAGAAGAGCGACGAGGGAAGAGCTTGGTCGAGGTGCTGATTTCATTAAACTGGCAGCCACCGGTGCCATTTCGGCCGAGGGGCAAGAAAGCTTCACAACTCAGTTCAATCAGGACGAACTCCAAGCTGCTACGGAGGAGGCGCATAAGCTGGGAAAAAAGACCCATGCTCATGCATATGGCGAGCCTGGCGGAGTTAACACCGTGCTAGCTGGAGTAGATGTAATTGTTCATGGACATCCTATGACTGAAAAGACCATTCAACTAGCCAAAAAGCATAACACCCAATTCATGCCCACACTAACGACTTTCTATGAGTCGCTTCAACATCATGATGAGGGGCAACTTCCTGAATTCATGGTTCGAAAGGAAAAGGAACTCTTTCCTCTCATTGAAGATGGCTTTAGGAATTCTGTGAAGGCTGGACTTGAGATTGTTCTGGGGACAGACTCCGGCATGCCTTACACTCCATTTGGTCCCTCCTCCATGGAAGAGGTGGAGCTCATGGTTCGTCTGGGTGGAATGAGCGAGATGGATGCAATTGTTGCTGGAACGAAGAATGCCGCCAGATCTCTTGGTATAGACAGGTATGTGGGCACCATAGAAGCTGGCAAGTCGGCAGATTTGCTTGTGTTGGAAAGCGGATTGGATCCATTGAAAGACCTTGCACGTCTACAGAATCCTGAATCAGTGGAGCTGGTGATTCTCGAAGGTAAGACGGTAGTCCAGCATTGAAACTCACATGTAGCTATGTCGAATCCGTCCGGATCTTCAATCTACATAGATGAATGATAGGGGGAGAATCTTGATTCGAAAATCAATGGTGGGCCCGGGGTGATTTGAACACCCGACATCCGCCTTATCAGAGCGGCGCAATAACCAGGCTATGCCACGGGCCCCGCGCTTTAGTCTGCACATAGGTCTGGATAAAAACGTATTGGCCGAGAACCATCAATAATCGCAAGTAGCCTTTAGAAGCCGTTTCTCGCCTCTTCATGGCTTCCATCCGACATGGGAACTCTGCTATCGTAAGTATATTTAGTATAGTTAACCTCAAGGAGTTTAGGAGATTAGTGCTATGATTGACATCAGTGAGAAGAAGAGTATTGGAGCCAATGATGCATTGCGCTTCATTCTAGAGCTTTGGGCCCTCGTTGCTTTTGGATACTGGGGTCTGAATCAGGATTTCGGACTGGTCAATTATGCACTAATGCTGATACTTCCAATAGCCGTAGCTGCGATTTGGGGGATCTTCGCAGTTCCAAACGATCCAAGTAGATCTGGAGGCGCTCTAGTTCCCGTCCCAGGAGCTGCTCGCCTGTTGCTGGAATTCCTGATTCTTGGTTTCGCATTCCTAGCAATGTATGCAACGGGACTACTCTATCCTAGTCTGGCATTTGGGGTTCTTGTCATCATTCACTACATTCTTGCTCATGAAAGAATCAGATGGCTCCTAGGTCCAAAAGAAGCTTAGCCAACCAACACAAAACTAGCTAAAAGCCTCAGGGACAACCTCTCTGATTGTCTGAAGCGACTCGATGATCTCCTCAGTCGTCAACTCGAATATGAGAGGGCCCTTGAAATCGTCTTTCCTCAGCTCAAGGAGAAAGTCCCTTACAGGCAGTTCTCCTTTCCCAATGGCAAGATGATCTTCATATTTCCCTGGAGTCTTGATATCGATGCCATCATTGAGATGCACTTCGACTATCCTATCTCGATGCCGCCTATAGAACTCGAGGACTGACTCATCACCCGACTGCTTTGTGAGAGCATGTCCGGTGTCGAAGCAGATACCTGTGCCATATTCGTCTACAATGTCACGGGTGAACTCGAATGGAAACTCGATGTTTTCCACAGCAAGCTTTCGTGGGTCTATCTCAGTCTTGCTGATGATTTCTTCCACACTCTTCATCGAGAACTCGGTCATGTATCCACATACAAGGAGACGCATGGGTTCAGAAGTGTTGTTCCTTAGAAATTCAGCTGCCAACGAACCGGATGCGTGGAGGACATAGGTCTCAGGCTCTAGTGGTTCAGACGCCTTGATTGAGTGGCAGATGCTCTCGACGCCGCCCGATCTGATAAAGGGATTGAAAGAAGCGAGCTCGATTGACCATATGGGTAGATGGACCGTATAGGAGACTCCAAGCTCATCCTTCAAGTCAACAAGTTGAGAGATTATCTTGGGTGTGATGGAGCCGGGCACCATATGCTCCATCTCAATGGTGAATTCAATTACTTTGATGTGTTCTATAGCCACGACATCCCTGACAATGTCTACTAGATTGATGCGAGAGAAGTCTGGAACGCCATCTGCTATGAGTTTCTGCACAGCTGGTATGAACTCGATGGCAACGGCTCCAAATCGCAACTTGATGGACTCACCTCATCCTAATAAGAATACAAACCAAGCATTTACGGCTGCAATCAACGGGAGGAATAGAGTTGCTGTCAGAGTGATCACAACTAGTAATGTATTGATGGATGGTCCTGCCGTGTCTTTGAAGGGATCACCGACGAGATCTCCCGTAATCGTATTATCATGAACTCGATGCCAATCCTCAGTCCCCTTCTCATAATTCGTGTACTCAGGAGACTCCACAATCTTCTTGGTGTTGTCCCAAGCTCCTCCCGCATTGTCCATCAAGAGCGCCATTATCAGGCCGGACATGACTGCGCCACCTAGATAGCCTGCAAGTGCTTCTAGACCAAGAAGTACTCCCGATGCGATAGTGACCAATATTGCAACAAGTGTGCCAGGCATTAACTCTCTAATTGCCCCTGAAGTGGCAATAGCAATACACGCGTGATAGTCAGGCTGGGAAGTGCCCTCGAGAATGCCTGGGTCTTCTTTGAATTGCCTGCGTATCTCTGTGATCATTCGTTCAGAGTTCCGCTCCACACCAAGAATCAGTATTGCTGAGAAGGTCACTGGAACTAATGCGCCAATCAGAGCTCCGGCTAATACCACGGGCGCCGCAAGATTCACGTTTGTTACTGCAACAACACCTGGAATCCGGAGTGTTTCAGTGGACTCAAGAAAGGCTGCAAAAAGGGCCAGCACTGATACTGCTGATGCACCAATGGCAAATCCCTTTGTGATCGCCTTTGTGGTATTGCCACTGGCATCCAGTTTATCACATACTACAATTGCCTCCTCGGGTGCTTGAGCCTGTTCGATGACACCTCGTGCATTATCCACAATGGGCCCATATGCATCCGAGCTCATGATCATTCCATTGGTTGACAATAGGCCAACGGCTGCTATCGCGACACAGTAGATTCCATTCTCCCACGTCAGTGGACCTAGGGTTGATGCCCCTGATC
>JBHLQS010000006.1:0-47338 GCA_048883405.1 Candidatus Thorarchaeota archaeon | reverse complement strand
GGAATCTCGTCACTCAATGTTTCTCACACCGGTCTTGGAGTCCGAGATGTCTGTGTGTCACACTTAAAGATACCGACCGATTCAAGGTTGTTCCAGGGTCCGAAAGGTAATTGGTCGCACATATTAGGCGGGACCTTCTCATTAGAGAGAAGGGGGCTTGCGTTTGAGTAGGATTACCTCTTACTTTGGCCTGTCGGATGGCAAACCAGAGGTCATCAGACTAGCAGCTAAATTCGTCATCTTATCCACATCAATGACCGCTGCAATAAGCATTTCAACAACATTTTACCTCATTTTCGTAGCTGAGGCTTTGGGGAAAGGATCCTACATAGATGGCTTGGCGCTAGCTAGCTTGCTGATTGTTGTGCAGAAAGTCGTGCAGGCTCTTTTTGACTATCCCACAGGTACTATTGGAGATCTTGTGGGGCAGCGATGGGTTCTGTCATCAGCATTTCTAACGTACTCAATCGCATTTTACTTTGTGTCATTAATCTCAAGCAGTTCACATTTTGGTCACTATCTTCTTGTTTACATATTGATGGGATTCGCTGCGTCACAAGAAAGCGGGGCGATAAATTCATGGTTTGACAACAACTATGCTCTATCTGTACCTGAAGACAAGAATAAGGCACAATATGGTGTGTTCATTGGTAAACTTGCTATGCTGCTTAGAGTTTCTCGTGCGTTGGTGATACTACCTGGGGCGATTTTCGCAGTACTAATTGCCCGAGTCTTTGTATTTCAGATACAGTCAGTCGCATGCGTCCTGTTGGCACTTGCATCATTTTTTCTCGTTAGAGACCTTCCTATGGCACAGGAACACAGGGAATCGGAAATGATTGCAGAGAATTATGTATCTCTGTTAAGACAAGCTGCTAGGCATATTGTTAGCAGCCCATATCTCAAATACATCGTACTCGGAAACACGTTGTTCCTCAGTATCGGTTTTACATGGAGCGAGCTAATCATGTATCCCTTTCTCTACGAATACCTGATTTATGATGTAGCAGTTGCAAGTCTAATGACTGTCGTGATTATAGTATTTGCAGGATTCTGGGAGCGATCGGGTGTCTGGGCAAAGAGATTTGAACCTGAGAGATGGATACCTCGCCTCAGATTCGTTCAGTCTACAGGAGCGGTGTTCTTCTGGCTCTTCGCCGTTCTTATGTTAGTATTTCCTCCACCGCCAGTTGATTCGGAGATGATGAGCATCCTCATACCGTTTACAGATGTATCAATATTGCATGTACCATTACTGTCTGCTACTCCAGTACTTCTCATTCTTGTCATCTGGTTCTCAGGCGGCATCCTTTTCACAGTTGCAGCCATTCTGTGGATGCGTGTGCTGATTGACGTGGTTCCAAATCGAATCCGAAATGGTGTATACTCACTCTTGCCCACACTGGTTGTATTTGCCTCAATTCCACTGATCGCAATATTCGGTTGGTTGATCCCCTTGGCTGGGATCCCTATCGTGCTTGTCCTGAGTGGAACAGTGTCTACCGCAGGTGCACTCATCCTTAGATTGGGGTTCACCTATCAAAGACCGCTTCCTGAGGGCAGGATTCAAAGCTAAGTGTTTGAGGTGATAGAGCAGGTTGATGAGGAGATTTAGAATTCTACGGAGGTCCCTAGTCGCATATTGTAGACCTGAAACTCCAGCTCAGTCAGTTCATCCTGAAGCTTGCGGTATTTCTTATCGAACTCATCCTGACCGATGGTTCCAGCCTTCTTCTCCATCACAAGTCGCTTTAGCTCGCTTTGACGCGCTCTTATCTTCTCCTTAATCTCTTGCCAATGATTACGGTGAGTGGAAACCGATTCACCCCAGCTCTCACTCGACTCGGAGTCCTGCTCGAGTTTGCCAACTACTTCATCGAGAGAACTCTTGATTTTCTTGGCATCTTTGCGGTCCTCTTTCAGGCTCAACACCATAGACACTTCGATTTTGATTCGATATATGCATTGAGATGAGGCTGTAAAAGACCTATCCAAGCAAGAAGGGTAGTATCGGCACCATCGGGAGAAGTAGAAGAGTCCCTATTGTAACCGCGGTCGCGGCTGATTCTGTGTCTAGCTTCAGACCCCCAGCGAATACCACAGTAAGCACAGCAGGCGGCATGAAAGCCTCAATTATAACGACCTTCGTTGCTAAATCCGAAAGACCAAGAAAGAGAAGCAGAACACCAATCAGAAATGGGACTATAATCTGGCGGACAGCCGCGACCTGTACACCATCAATGATATCGACCCTAGAGAATCGTGTGCCGATTCCAAGTCCAACAGTGACCAGAGAGAGGTAGGTTGTGAGGGTTCCGTTGAACGATAGGATAGAAACAACTTCAGATGGCAAAGCAACTCCAAAAGCCAACAATACAATTGCCAACAGAACAGCAATGAACGGAGGAAACTTCAACCATTGTTCGGCCATGTCCCTCCAGTTAGTGCCCATATCACTATACCTCGACCCAATCATTGATCCGAGGGTAACCAGGAGTAGTATCTCCGCAAGCGAGAACATAACGACAAATGGGACTGCCTGTTCCCCAATGAACAGAATCGCCAGAGGGAGAGGAATGAACAGAGCGTTCTGAAATGTTGAGCAGAGCAAGAGAACCCCCTTTCTCCGATTCTCAATGGCGCTATTCCAGAGTCGCACGTACATTATCAGTGTGCCAGAAAGGTGAACAATCAATGCGGCAAATAGAACCAACGGAATTTCAACCAGAGTTTCCACAGATGATGTAAGTAGGGATTGGATGACTAGAATGGGTATCAAGAGGTTCACAATGAATGCAATCAGGTACTTGTTGACCTCTTGTCCCAGTCCTGTAATCTTGGCAATGATATAGCCTATGACAATCGAGCCATAGAAGGAAGCCAAGTTCACAATGAGGTCAATAACCTGCAACAATGTCCACCAACCTCGAATAATCCAACCTAAAGACCCAATTTCTGGAGAGATTCTTCGGTAGGTGCTCCAGATTTACGGTCCCAACCTCTGTATTCATAATAATCGTTCAGTTGTAGCTCCATATCAGGCACAAAGTCTTCAGTAGCATAGTCGGGAAGCGGCTTTAAGAGGGGTGCTGGAAGACGATCGTCTTGAGGTTTGAGGCCGCACTTGAGGTTGAACAAGCGTTTCATTGTGACTGCTCGAGACCCTATCAACAGGACGTCCTCAGTAGTTATTGCCAGTCCTGTCGCCTTGCCCACAAGTCCTAGAATTGTTTCAAGCGGAACTTGTGCGAAGTGACACATCATTATAGAGTCAAAGAAAGCTCTGAAGTCCTGTGCACGTGCGGCTGTACTTCCTTTAGCCTCATTGTCCAGTCGATCACCAGAATTGATTCCAATCTCGCGCACTTCCACACCCATATCGACGCTGTACATGTCACCCTCCAAGTGAGTAGCACCACGTGAGGCTGTTGCATATACTGTGGCCATTCCTCCGAACGCCCTAGGATCATGATTTGGTACTTCTTGCCCCTTAACATGAATGACCAAATCAGATGCGTCGTGCTTCTTCGCGAACTGCACAGATCCTTCAGCCATTTCATCTCCGATGCCTGAACGTGTTCCTATCGAATGGACAAGCTCAATTGCTTTTTCCACATCGCCCCATTTCAGACCAAGGTCAAGTTTGCCCAATTCACAGAGATGCATGGCAAATGCGATGGTACTGCCACAGCTGATGGTATCTATTCCATATTGATTGCATAGATTGTTGATGACTGACACCTTCTTCAGGTCAGAAACCATCATATTTGACCCAAAAGCCGCAATTGTCTGAAACTCAGGTCCTGCTATCTTTTCAAGACCGTACTCTGGTAAGGTAATCACTCGCCCGCATGCGATAGGACACGAATAGCAGGCTGTCCGACCAGTCAGGAAATCCTTCATTGCTGTTGAGGTCAATGAATCGTATTCAAACTCTGTTTCCTGAAAATACTTGATAGGCATGTCATTGAACATCATCCCGACTTCAACATACATGGAAGTGCCGGCATCACGGAGATGATGCATGACTTCACCGAGAATCTTTGATGATTCTCTGGCGAGGCTCGTGAATCCCTCAGGATCAGCCACCTCTATTGTCTTCGAGCCTGCTACAGTGATTGCCTTCAATTTCTTCGAGCCCATTACGGCTCCCAGTCCGCATCTGGCTGCGGCTCTCTCATCCGTCATGATGGATGCGAATTTGACGAGTTTCTCTCCTGCAGGGCCTATGCAGGCTACACGAATGCGTCCGAGTTTCTTCTTCAGATTCTCTTGAACTTCATTAGTCTTCATGCCCCATAATTCTTCGGCAGGGGCAATCTCAGCTTCACCTTCATTGATGCGAACAACAACGGGTTCGTCAGATTTTCCCTTGATGAGGATTCCATCAAAGCCAGAGAACTTCAGATTCGCACCGAAATGCCCTCCTACATGTGCCTCGCCCCAGATACCAGTTAAGGGTGACTTTCCACAGACCACAAGTCGCCCCGTGCTTGGGGCAAGAGTACCTGTCAGTGGACCAGTCATGAATAGAAGCATGTTGTCAGGTCCCAAAGGGTCCGCAGATGGGTCCATCGAATCAAAAAGCAATTTGCTGGCGTAGCCGCTCCCACCAATGAACTTTGAGGCGATTTCCTCATCAATAGGAAGCTGAGATATTGTCTTCTCGTTAAGGTCAACTACGAGTATCTGACCCATGTAGCCATGCATTTCCAAGCCTCCTAGAAATCCCTCATGATTTCCCAAAGGTCTTCCTCGTCCTCAACAACATCCTCAGGAAGAGGAATAGGCTCTCCAGCTCTCAACGCTAGCAGATAAATCCGGCAGGTTCTCTCGAGAAGCATGGCATTGTCAAGAGCCTTTCTGATACTGTTTCCACAAGTCACTGCACCATGATTAGCAATAAGAACCGCACTTCTTCGGTCCATGGCTTCAACGACATTCTTGGCCAAGTCCTTTGTCCCTGGCATCGCATAGGACGTGACGCGAATCTCACCGCCCAGCTTTGGAACCACCTCATCCAGAATTGGAGGAAGAGGCTTTCGGAGAACAGCTAGGGCTGTAGCATACACGCTGTGAGAATGAACGACTGCATTTGCATCATCTCGCTGTTTGTATATCTCAAGATGTGTGGGGGTTTCTATACTCGCATTCCGGTCGGCCTCTATGACATCACCCTCCATATTGACCACTACTATATCATCCAATGTCATCTTGGTATAAGGAACCGAGCTTGGCGTAATTACAGCATGCTCATCACTCACTCGGATACTCGCGTTGCCGGCTGAGATGATGACTAGGTCCTCTTTGATCATTTCACCACAAGCGGCTAGAAGTTCCTCTTTCTCCTTCTCATACATTATTCATCACTTCCAAGAGACCAAATCTCCTTCCAGCGGGAGTAATAGAAATCATACTCAGACGCCCGCTCATCAGGTATCAGTGTTGGTTGCCATGTCACCATTGCTTCTGAGGCCTTCCTGAGATTAGGATACCAGCCTGCTCCAACTGCAGCGCAGATCGCGGCTCCGATGAGGCTGCCTTCGAACTCCCTGGGATTCATCACTGGCTTTCTTATGGCATTGCTAAGAATCTGTCGCCAGACCTGCGATCTTGAGATGCCACCAATTGCTTTTACAACTGGCGGGTCGCTATACTCCTGCAACTGCTCTATGTTGCCTCGCACCGCAAATGCGATGTTCTCAAGAACTGCATGAATCAGACTAGCTGAGTCGAGAGGCTTGACCTGAGGCAATGCCGGCTGCGGAAAATGAAGCCGAGCCAGGGGTATATCAGCCATTCTGGTTGAGTCCATGATTCGAGGTCCTAGACCAGCATAAGCCTCGTTGCTTCCTGGGGGAATATCCTTGAGGAGCTGGGGCAAGCTGTCAAGCGTCTTCTCTCTGCATCTAACAGGATCCTCGGAGAGCTCGCACAAGAGGGCAATGACCCATTCGATGTATGCTCCTGTGAGCATTGCGTTACTTTCTAAGGTCCACATACCAGGAACCATATGACAGGAGGACCAGAGTGTCTGTTCAGACGAGCAGACGTGATTGTCCAATGTGAGCATTACAGGAGTCGTACTGCCTGCAATGACAGTGATTTCACCAGGACTAGCTTGCGCGGCAAGGAGAGCGCAATGTGTATCAGTGCCCCCTTGGATGACAGGCAGGCCCTCAGGAAGCCCCGAGTCCTTGGCTGCATTGGCTTTGACACTGCCAACAAGGTCACCCGCCTTCCTCAGACTGGGAAAAATGGATTTGTCAATACCCAAGGCTGAGAATATCTCTTTACTCCAGTTTTTAGACTTAATATCGTAGCATCCCGTTGCACTGGCAGAGGCTGGCTCTGTGACATACTCTCCGCTGAGCCTAAATGTGATCCAATCGTTGATGGGAAGAACATGTGCCACAGCCTCACGAATCTCAGGCGCCTCTTCCTCAAACCAGGCCATTCTTGCGGGAGTAAACATCATTGGAGGCCAGCAACCAGTTACCTCCAAGAACTTCTTTCCTAGTGCTTCTTCGACTACATACTGAGACATAGCGCCTCGTGCGTCTATGTTTGGACCACCATAAAGCTCCTTTCCATCAGCATCTAGAAATACCACTCCATGACGCTGGCTCGTGGTGGCTACGCTATCAATCTTTGAAGAAGGCAGTCCAGAAGCCTTCACTGCCTCCTTGGTCACTGTGCATATCAAATCCCAGAAGTGAGGGGGATCGAACTCTTTTGCTATCTCAAGAAACTCAGGGGTTTCATATCCCCATGTCCTTCTTCCAAGACCTAAGACTTCTCCCTGTCCTCCAGCAATCATACATCGAACGCCAGTTGTACCAGCATCTATCGCAGCAACAGGCATTCTAGGTTTCCTCCTTCCTCAGGACTTCTGGGTTTAGCACGTACTCAGGGGGTCCTCCGTTAAGGATTGCTGTAATATCCCTTGCAATCATCGTGGACTGCCGCTCAATCGTGTCAACAGTATTGCCTCCAATATGCGGAGTCACAATAACATTTTCCAATTCCAGAAACTCATTATCACAGTCCACTGGTTCCATTGAGAATACATCGAGTCCGGCACCTGCAATAGTTCCTGATTTCAATGCTTCTCGGAGTGCATACTCATCCGTGATTGATGCACGGGCGGTGTTGATGAAGATTGCAGTCTGCTTCATCATTTTGAACTGCTCCGCGCCCAGCATTCCTTTGGTTTCGTCTGTTGGCGGGCAGTGGACTGACACTATATCGGAATTTCTCAGGAGCTCCTCCAATGACACGTCTTTTGCATTCACTTCTTTCAGCCTTTCTTTAGGTGCGTAAGGATCATGGACTATAATCTTGGCACCAAATGCCAGTAATCGCTTTGCTACTTCATATCCAATCTTCCCTAGACCAATTATGCCAACCGTCCGTCCATTCAGTTCGAAGCCTTTCGTCGTCTTGTACATCTGTGCAAAGTCTGAGTAGTCATCGACCATGAAGTCATTCTTCAATAGGCGATCTGCTGTCACAATTCGTCGTGCTTGACTCAGTATAAGAGTGAGTGTCAGCTCAGCGACCGCATTTGTATTTCGACCTGGTGCTCCAATCACAGGAATGCCTTTTGCAGTGGCTGTAGAGATGGAAACATTGTTGGGATTGTCTCGTGCTGAAGCAATGATCTTCAAATCGGACCCCTCAATGACCTCTTCCTTCACCTCGTCACCCTCAACAATTACAATCTCATAGCCGCCTTCTTTGATGATTGGGAGGAGTTTATCACCCAGGTAGAGCTTGCCTGTGTCTAGCCAACTCTCATGTCGAACTTCTAGCCCCGCATCTTCTAGTAGTTTCAATCCTGACTTTGAGAAAGGCGCGGTGATTAGCACCTTCATAGTCATGGCCTCCTTAATATTCATCATAGCGACGGGATAGGAACTACAATAGCAACTTCTGTAGCTTAAGAAGGTCTGGAACCTCTCCCTTAGTCTTGAGCTTCCCAGCCTGATAGGCAGCCATAGGACTCTCACTCTTGTCCATAATCCTGAGAAAGACTGTCGAGTCCATAGTCACCGTCATCTCAGATTCTACGGTTCCCTCTGCAAGCTCCACTAGCTCGGCGTCGCCGATTTTCATGTACATCTGAGCATCAATGTCGGGAAAGATGAACTGCAGCGTCTTGTGGAAATCCCTGAATCTTCGCTGAATCTTGGGATCTTCAAACCGCGTCCCCAGTTCTTTCAATTGAGCTAAAATCTCATCCTTAGTCATTCGAGCACCACCCAGAATCGCTTGCATCACGCGATATATCTTGTGTGCATATGGATAAGAAATGCAAGAAAAGCCACTTTGCGCCGCAAAACGCTTTCTGATGCAAAAAGATTCCACGTATTATATACAAACTATGTACTAGCATACATATGTCATCTACAATTACTAAACAAGCAATAAAGATAGAAAACCTGACCAAGAGGTTTGAGGAAGTCACTGCTGTTGATGGACTTAACCTAGAGATTGGTTGGGGCGAACTGTTTGGCTTGCTTGGACCAAATGGTGCAGGCAAGACCACCGTGATCAATGTCCTCAGTACGCTTCTCGAACCTACTGAGGGAGTTGCAGCAGTTGCTGGTCACGATGTGGTGTTTGATGCTGATGCAGTTCGGGAAATAATCGGTGTCTGTCCGCAGGAACCAGCATTCTATCAGCACCTCACCGGAAGGGAGAACATCGAACTCTTTGGAGACCTCCATGATGTACCAAGAGATGTGCTAAAGGAACGAGTCGAGAGCATGCTTGAGAAGATCGGGATGGTGGAGGCAGCAGACCGACGTGCTGGTCAATACAGTGGTGGAATGATTCGCCGGGTGAGTACTGTAATGGCGCTCATAAACGACCCTCGAGTTGCTCTACTTGATGAGCCCACGGTGGCTATGGACCCTGTGTCCAGACGTGCAGTGTGGGACTTCATCAGGGAGCTGAAGAATAATGGGAAAGCCATCATCCTTACTACTCACTACATGGAAGAAGCTGAGGAGCTCTGCGACAGAGTAGGAATCATAGACCAAGGCAAGCTCATAGCTCTTGGCACTCCAACGGGACTGATGCAGCAGTACAATGTTGAAGATCTCGAAGAGGTCTTCATCAAGCTCACTGGCAAGCAACTGAGGGAGGGAGTCTAGATGGGTCTACGACGGATAACAGCCCTCACCAAGAAGAATCTGAAGATGTTCACAAGGCAGCCTGCAGTCCTATTCCTTCTCCTGCTATTCCCATTAATTGTCACAGCAACCTTCGGACTGGCTTTTGGAGGCATGGGTGAGGGAGGCATGACCAACTTCGATGTAGGACTCCTGAATCAAGATACAGCCACGACGAATAGTCAGTGGGCCGACAGCTTTGAAGGAAACCTCACCGAGCTCGAAGGGATCACAGTACTCCATTATGAAACAAACGAAACTGGTCAAGCAGAGTTGCTTCAGGGAGGCCTTGACGCATTCATTGTGATTCCGGAAGGCTTTGGAAATAGCTGCACTTCCTACTGGAACTCTCCATTCAATGGAAGCTCTTGGACTAATACCACTGTCGAGCTCTATGTAGACAGTGGTTCCATGATTGCTAGCAGCGCAGTTCCTCCGCTTGTACAGCAGGTTGTCTTGACAACAATGTTTGGAAGTGAGGCTACTACATTGGATCTACCAGTGGATGTTGGCAGTCCTTCCATGGTACAGGCAAGCACTTTCTCGCAGTGGGACTTCATGGCTCCAGGGATATTCGCCTTTGCGAGCATCTTCATGATAATGATAGTTGCACAGTCATTGACTGGGGAACGAGATGGGGGACTGCTGAAGAGGATGGGTACGACTCCACTCAAGTCATATGAGTTCATGTTGAGTAATGTGATTGCGTACATGATCATTGCAGTCGTCCAAGTTCTCCTTGTGTTCACCACGTCATATGCAATAGGCTATCGACCTGCCACTGATGTCAGTGGATTGGCATTTGCTTTTGCGATGTTGCTGGCATTCTCTCTTGTAAACGTCGGCTTTGGCATGATTGCTGCCACCATATCTAAATCCGCAGAGATAGCCTCTGGTGTTTCATTCGTCTTCATCATGCCACAGATGTTTCTGGGCACTTTCATGCCTCTTGGTGGAGGAGCTGAAGCCATTGCCCAATTCATGCCAAGCAATTATGTGACTGAGTCCTTGACAACCCTGTTCCTACGTGGAGCCTCTGTGACCACTCTCTCTATCTGGACGAATTTGGCTCTGGTATCAGTCACTGGTGTTGTACTCCTTCTTATCGGTATAGCCCTCTTTCGTCGATTTGGAACAAGGTGAGCAACGCGTTAGAGAAGGGACAATTTCCCTTCTCTCATTCTTTTTCAACAATGTCCTTGGTTGTGCGTAGGCTTTATCAAGGGGATAGGCACGTTCCCAGCGCCTCGTCGAGAGTGATCAATAAATGGCTTCTGAATACCAGTCCATGGATACTGATCCAACCCCGACTGACAAGAAATCAAGAGCAGCCTATGTGCTTTGGGCCGGTGGAATCACCTTCGCATTTGGTTTCACCTTTGTTATCTGGTTCTTTGGGCCTCTGCTTGACAGATTTGTGTTGGGTCCAGACCAGGGTCCTGCATGGTACTATTGGCAGCTCCCTTCCCCTGATACAATTGCCCAGCTCATAGTATGGTCCTTTTATCTTGCCCATCAGTTTGTGGTGTGGTTCACAATATACTGGGCTCAGAAGAATCTAATAGAACAGAAGACAAAGCCAACAACATCTCTGACGAAATACAACTGGGCTATGGTTGTCATCAATGTCTTCTTTGTTGCACTGCACCTTCTTCAGACGCACATCTGGTTCGATGGACTTGCTCAGGATGTCCCCATTTGGACCAGTCAAGGCTCAGTTATTCTGATGCTTGTTCTCATACTTGTTATTGAGAATCCCAGACGCGGCTTAATTCTGGGAAGGAGAGCTGGGAAGCCGTTTACTGCACGTGTGTCAGGTCTTGTAAGGCGCATCCACATGTACCCAATTGCATGGGGACTAGTCTATACATTCTGGTTCCATCCAATGTTCTATGACCCACAACTGCTCACTGGATTCTTCTACATGTTCTTGCTATTCACACAGATGACGGTGGCCTATACATCGGTCCATATTGACAAGAGGTGGGTCATCACTGTCGAGGGCTTTGTTGGAGTACATGCGTTGGTGGTTGCCATCTTCAACACTCTAGACCATGGAAGCACAGACATGTGGCCAATGTTCCTTTCGGGATTTGTGTTCATGTGGGTTTTCACATACATGTACGCGCTGAATGTTAGAAGAGAAGTCAAGGCTCTTGTCACACTGCTATACTTCGTATTCCTAGCATGGATCTACATCCCTGCACCATTTGGATATGGCCGAGATATTTCGTATCTGTTGCGATTTGAGATGCTTTGGATACCCATCATCTTGTATCTGCTCGCTGCGGTTGTAGCTGGAATTGGCTATGTCTACTTGAAGGCTACCAAGACGACGGAATAAAGAGCCTCCAGTTGCAATATGATTCATCCATACTCTTCAATAATGCCTTACATCTGCCATCATCAGGCGGGTGGTTGAGTGGAAAGGCAGAGATTGAGATTGAAGCGTGGGAACATAAAGCTCGTTGGAATGGCATTAATCCTGATGCTAATAGGTTCACTCCTTATAGTGATGGGTCCTCGTCCACATTACTCTGTTCCACGTGAACAAACGCCGAGCAGTCACCCAGTTTCTTTCAACGTTTCATTGGATGACTCTGAGCGGTATTATCCAATTGAGCCCCTCATCTACGCCGGCATGGTCACTCGAATTGGAATTACTGACATGAAAACAAATGGGACTTCGGTTGAACTTTCCATCCAGAATAGGAACAATGTGACAGTTCTTGCATTATCTAGTGTTAGTCTGATTTCCAATAGCTCTCTGGTTGTTCAATCTTCAGGAAGCTCTAGAGTCATTGTGACTAGAGAAGCTGGAGACGCCAATGGCAGTTTCGTGATATTGATATGGGAAATAATGTTCCCGCCACCTATCGATCCTGTAGTCGTAGGCATCTATTACACATTCCTTTTACCTCTAGGAATTGCGGCGTATGTTATCTGGAAAATAGTCACAATGAAGATAGCTCACAAAAGCATTCGACCAGCCTGGGTGGTTGTCCTAGTATTAATTGGCCTTGCACTAGTAACTCCATACCTTTACGGATTTCTAGGGGGGTTCTTCACTCCCACAGCTGTGACGGAGCAGGTCTATTCTGATACGAGAACTCTAGTATTGAATGATTCCAATCCCAACAGACTTGTGCCCTTTGGCAATGAGATTCCAAATAATGCAGAATCATTCAGAATCCATTCGCTCGAGGATGACAACAACAGGTATCATTTTGAACTGCTTGGTGCCGCCGGCGAGGTGGTTCTCTCTGCAACTCATGAAAACTCATCTATAGCGTGGGAGATTATTGGGGGATCTGTAATTCAGGAGCACAGTCTGAGACTTGAGAGAGTGGATAGTGATGTTGAAGTTAGCCTCTCCATTGAAGCCAGTGCCACGAATGTAAGTATCCCAGTCGACCCTCTACCAGACTCAATTCTGGCAGTAATCGGGTCCATGGCACTCGTCCTGGCAATAATAACAAGCCTTATGGTTCAAACGGTGGAAAAAGCCAGACAAAACTGGTGAATAGCATTCCTGGACAACCAGTTGGCTAGGTCAAGAATGATCCATCCCAACAATTCATCCGCACCATGGGACAGCGTCTGGACCTCTATGTACTCTGCATTGATTGCAGGTGATAGTTGTTAGTCCATGACAGAAAGGTTATATCGTCAGTCCGGTGAGGCTCTCAGTACAACCGCAGCTTGGAGACTCCAAGATGGCCAGCACTTCAGCTAAAGAATCAAAGGCTCCAACTAAGCCAACAGATGTCCTCATTATTGGAGGCGGAATGGCAGGTATTAGTGCTGCACTCGCTCTTGCGGAGGGAGGCCATCACGCACACATCATTGAGAGAACCGTCAACATCGGCGGGAATTATGTTGCGATCTACAAGATCTTCCCCGCACTCGAATGTTCCGCATGCGTTATGACACCACTTACATCTTTTGTAGGAAAACATCCAAACATTACAATCCACGCGCTCTCAACCGTGGAGAAGGTTAGAGGGTCAAAGGGCAATTTCACAGTTACTGTACGCAAGAAGGCACGCTATGTCAATGAGGACACATGTACTGGCTGCCAAAAATGCATCCAGAATTGCCCTGTTGAGGTGCCGAACGAGTATGACTTCGGTCTATCATTGCGTAAGGCAATCTACATGAACTTCCCTCAACAGATTCCTCTTGTTGCTGCAATTGATAGAGATTCGTGTATAGGCTGCGGGACGTGCGCAGCTGTCTGTCCAAATGACTGCATCTTCTACGACGACGAAGACAAGTTATACGATTTGAATGTGGGTTCAATCATAATGGCCACAGGAGTTGAGGAATACAAGCCACTAGACTACGGAGAATATGGCTATGGCATCTTCCCGAATGTTGTAACCAGCTTGGAGTATGATCGACAGACCCACCCAACTGGACCCACTGATGCACACATGGTACGTCCATCTGATGGAAGAGAACCGGAGAGAATCCTTTTCGTCAATTGTGTGGGCAGTAGGGATGTACGTGAGAACATCGAGGGTTACAGCAGCCACTGCAATAGGGTATGTTGTTCATTTGGCTGTAAACTGGCGCAGGTCACTAGAATGCATTATCCAGAGGACCATTGCGAGATCATATACACCTACATGGACATGAGGACCGCAGGGAAAGCATTGGAGGAGTTTCTCTGGGACACTCAGCACAACCAGGGTATAAAATTCATTAGAGGAAGGGTAGCCGAGATATCCGAAGACGTTGATACACATGACCTCTTCGTCAAGATGGAGGACACTGATACTGGTGAGATTGTTGAGTTAGAGAACATATCGATGGTTGTCCTCAATGCAAGCTTCAGACCGAGCCAGGGCACAGAGGAATTGGCCAAGATTCTCAAAATCGACTTGGCAGAAACTGGCTATGTGCAGGAGCTAAATCCCAATGTTTCAGCATTGGAAACCGCCCGCCCAGGCGTCTATGTTGCAGGATGCGCCCACGGTCCTAAGGACGGGACAGATTCAGTGAATGAGGGAAAGGGTGCTGCTATGGCCGCACACTCGATTCTTCCTATTCCGTCGCCACCAGAGGTAGAAAAGCCTCCACCGCTGGAAACAGGCGACACACCCAGAGTTGGGGTGTTCATATGTCACTGTGGGGGTATCATTGGGAATGTCATAGACTCACCAGGACTGGCTGACTGGGCTAGAGACCTGCCCAATGTTGCTTATTCAACGGATTACATTTTCATGTGTAGTGATCCTGGGCAGCAACTGGTCACAGATGCAATTCTAGAGCACAAGCTGAATCGTGTGGTTGTTGGATCATGTTCCCCGCTGCAGCATGAGCAGACATTCCGTAGTGCATTGGAAGCTGCAGGTCTCTCCGGCTACTACCTTGTGGGTCCTGTCGGCCTGCGAGAACAACTCACGCTTGTGAATGCTAAGGCTCCTCCGGATGTGCTTCAAGAAAAGGCACAAGACATGATAAGGAGCGCAGTTGGCAAAGCTGTAAACAATGAAATTGTACCGCTAAAGGAGGTCGAGGTGACTAGGGCGGTCATGGTTGTGGGGGGCGGAGTTTCTGGAATGACTGCAGCTCTGGACGTCGAGAGGAAAGGGTTTGATGTCTTCCTTGTAGAGAAACAGGGAACCCTGGGTGGTAGACTCAATGAGCTTCACAGGCTGTTCCCGGCAATGAACTCTGCACAAGACCTGGTAGACGACCTTAAGATGCAGGTTGAGAAAGCAAAGGGGATCAAAGTGCTTCTCAACTCAAAGATCGTGAAGAGAGATGGAACATATGGTAACTACATTATCTCGGTAGAGAACACAGAAACAGGCGCGACCGAGAAATATACAATTGGAACAATGGTAATTGCCGTGGGAACAGATACCTACCAGCCGAAACAAGGGGAATACGGATGGGGAGAGGTGCCCGGGGTCATGACAACTCTTGACCTAGAGAAGAAACTGAAGAACGGCGAGCTGAAGAAACCTCCCAAGAACCCTATTTTCATTCATTGCGTGGGGTCAAGACAGACGCCAGGCGAAGGAAATCGATATTGCTCAAGGGTCTGCTGCTCGGCAGTCATAACAATGCAGCATGAACTCAAGGAGCTGTATCCAGACATCAGAATATTCTCAGCATATAAGGAACATATTCGGCCATTTGCGAACGGTATGGAAGAGATGTGGCGAGAGAACCGACAGAATGGCATCACATATTTCAGGTGGATTAGAGAGAACCCAGTCACTGTTGAGAAGGCTCCTGATGGCGAGGAGGCAATAGTCACTATCTACGATACTCTCTCTCAGGAAACTTTCAAGATCCGGTCAGACATGGTGGTCCTGGCTGTTGGACTCGAGGCACCACATGATGTGAATGAGCTAGTAAGAGCAATGGGAATCAACAGAGGGCCGGATGGCTTTCTACTTGAGATGCACATGAAGTTCAGACCTGTGGAAACAACTGTGCCTGGAGTGTTTCTTGGAACCACTTATGCGAAGAATGTTGCTGACTCCGTGAACCAAGCAAGAGGTGCTGCCAGTGAGGCTACTGCGCCGCTCAACCTTGGCACTGTGAAGATTGAACTCCTCACTGCTGATGTTGACCAAGACCTCTGCGTGGGGTGTGATCTCTGTCACTATTCAGACATCTGTCCCTACGACGCGATCTCAATGATTGAGATTGAGCCCGGAGTCAAGAAAAGCGTCACTGATGAGATGCGATGCGAAGGCTGCGGAGCTTGTTGTTCAATCTGTCCTACCGGGGCTCGTGACCTACGATGGTGGCGCGAAGGAAGCTTCATGGAGCAAATCGAAGAGATGCTCAGGGAGTGAGCGCCTTGGTGAACATCGACGGCCTTCGTGCAGGATGGACCGTTTTGAATGACCTTCTGGGAGAGCTGCGAGAGAAGGAGGTCTTCATACCCGATCTGACCTATGCAGATCTGCGTAACTCAAAGATGATCATAGAATATCTCTCAGGCTTTGAAAATGACCTCAGAACCTCAGATCATGCAGATGAGAAACTCAGGGTCGAGATGGAAACAAAGATCATGAGCCTCCGCGAAACCATGATGGTGTGGGCTGAAGATAGGGAAGGCATCGGATACAGGCAGGTTTGGGAAGAAAAGTTTCAGAAGGCATTGAGTGGGCAGACGGAGTATATTGAGGAGGAGAAGACGCCAATCTCTGACATACCAAGAGAGAGAAACATAGGCTTCTTCAGAATCAGACTACCAGATGAGATTCCAGTAGAGATTATTTCAGAATTAGCGGAGGACTGTGGAGTCCTCATCTCTCTGGATGGCGAACGACACTTGCAAGTAAGTGGCAAGAAAGATTGTGTTCGGGATGCGATGAAACGGCTTGGCGAGCTATTCTACGGGGATAGCAGGATGAAGAATTAGATTCACCGTACTATAATGATAGCCCATGTCATAAATACAGATTAAATTCCAAGGATATCACTGATTGGATCCAAAGAGATTCTATTGAGTTCCAAGCCTAGTTGTTCGTGGTCAAGACCCATCGCAATTCCTAGAATTTGTGTTACAAACATTGCAGGTAGTTCGAGAGATTCATCATTATCGTCTTTCATCCCTATCAACTGCACATCGAATTGTGTGTGGCATGCGGGACAATTTGTCACTAGAACGTTGGCTCCAGCTTCTTTTGCAGAAATCATCTTGTCCTTCAAGATATCAGTGGCAACATCTTCACTAGCTATCAGGAGAGGAGATCCGCAGCAGGAGAGCTTGAGACCCCATGGAACACTCTGAGCTCCCGTCAGTTCCAGGAGTTCGTCCACCTTTTGTGGAAGCTCAGGGTCATCAAAGCCTGCCACATTAGATGGACGTATCAGATGACAACCTGGATGAAAGGCGATTCTAAGACCGGTCAAGGGCCTGACTATCTTTGACTTGATTTCAGCTTTCATCTCGTAGAGAACCTCTACTAAGTGCAGTATCTTTGCCTTGCCCGTGTATTCAAGTCCAAGTGGCTTCAAGGCACCGTTGACCTTCTTTCGGTAGGTTTCGTCATCATGAAGTACATGGTCAGCGTCCCTGAGTGAACCGAAACAGCCATTGCAGGGAGTCATGACATCGTGGCCTCTACTCTCTGCTAGTGCGATATTCCTGCCAGACATGGATAGCCAGCTGTTCTCGTCAATTGCCTTCAACACAACTGTGCCACAACAGGAAGCCCCATCAAAGTCGATGAGCTTCACTCCAAGCTCCTTTACAACCGCTCGCATTGAGGCTTCATAATTGTTGAATCGGTTTGGTATTGCACAGCCGAGGAAGACTTCGTAGGCCTGAGTCATCTCACTCTTCCTCCTCCAACTTCATCAGACCCATTTTGTCCAGCATCTTCCGTGTGTCCTCGACATTCAACTCGGGCACATCATCAAGCTCTAGGTCCTCTCTTTCCCAATCAGTGGGCTCGTAGAGTTTTCCGGTGTCATAGAGTGATTTTCTTGCAGCAACATAACCCGGTGGAGTCATCTTCTTCTTGAACGCCATATTCTTCAATCCAAAGATGATGTCCGTGATGTCTATTCCTTGAGGACATCTCTCCTGGCATGTATAGCAGGTTGTGCATAGCCACACCATGTCTGTTTCTAGGACCTCTCGAAGCCCGAAGAGAAGCATCCGCATTAACTCGTGGACCTGAATGTTGACCTTGTCACTCACCGGACAGCCTGCACTGCACTTGGCACACTGGAAGCATGCTGTGAGGTCCTTCCCACCAAGTAGTTTGGAGACCTCCTTTGTGAACTCTGCATCCAGAGCCTCAAGCTTCTTACCCTCAAATGACTTGAACTGACCCCACGACTCTGTCATTTCTCATCGCCTCCTTGGTCTCAGCGGGCTTGGGCCCAGTTTGTCTGCGATCTCTGTCAGCTTCTTCACAGTCTCCGCCCAGATTGGACCTTCGCTTGCACTTATCTGAGTGAACTGGAGTCGCTCAGGCTCCAGACCTGCTTTCTCAAGGATCTTCCTTGCAATGGCAAACCTTCGCTCAAATGACACGTTCCCATCGACATAGTGACAGTCTCCAAAGTGGCAGCCCGAAATCCATACCATGTCAGCACCTAGTCTGAAAGCCTCCAGCATGTGCGCCACACTGACTCTGCCTGTGCACATCACCCGAATGTCACGGACCGTGGTTGGCTGTTGGAACCTCGAAACACCTGCACTGTCAGCCCCAGCATAGGAACACCAGTTACAGAGAACCGTCACTATCCTCGACTCCGTGGCGGGCATACCCTCCAAAGCTGAACGAATCTGAGCCAGTATCTGGTCGTCAGTGAAGTGTTTCATTGTGATTGCCCCAGCAGGACAGCCAGCAGCACACTTACCGCAGCCCGCGCACAGAACTGGATTGGATACTGCATAGTCAGACCCGCCATCACCAGGTACGACCTCAATGGCATTGTATGCACAATTTATCTCACATGTGCCGCAGCCAACGCAGACCTCAGGATCAACCACAGAAACGATAGCCTCAGCCTTCCGGATGCCGCTAGCCAGGGGAATCAGTGCTCTCGATGCAGCACCTCGACCCTGAGATACGGATTCAGCAATTGTCTTTGGAGCAGTAGCAGTCCCTGCAACAAAGATACCGTCTGTCTGGAAATCCACTGGTCGGAGTTTGGGATGCGCTTCCATGAAGAACCCAGACATGTTGAGTGGGACCTTGAAAATCTCAGAGATCTCCTTGTTTTTCTCTCGTGGAATCATAGCAGTTGCGAGAACAACATGGTCGACATCAAATGCCACTTCGGCACCGAAAACTTGGTCCATGACCTCTACTCGTAGCGCCTTGTCTTTGCCTTTCTTCACATTTGGCGGACTAGCCTGATCAAACCTGAGAAACACAACTCCCTTCTCTCGAGCCTCTCTGTATTTGTCCTCGTTCTCATAGGACACCCTGATGTCGCGATAGAGATGGAAGACCCTCGAATTGGGATATTTCTCAAGGAGTTCTAGTGTGTGCTCTAGGGCGATTGTACAGCAGATTCCAGAACACCAGGTTCGAGCACCTTCGAGTGACTCCTCCTCGCGAGATCCCGCACAATGAATGACAGCAAAGGTCTGACCATCTTCAATTCCTTCACCGTCTGCTATCTTGTGATTGAACTCGAGCTCTGTGATTACATTGTCCAGCTTCTTTAGGCCATAGAGGCCCTTTTCAACGAGTTCGGTAGCACCTGTGGCTACGATGACCACACCGACCTTGACCTCTCGCTTTTGCTTCCCCGTCTTGATGGTGATGTCAAAATCGCCAACCGAGCCTTTTGCATCGATGACCTCGGAATCCAGCATCAGTTCAATATTTGGATTGCCTGTGACTGCTCCCTCGAACTCACTCACCACTTCCGCACTTGGGCGATGGTCAAAGTTGACTGTCCGCAGCTCATTCAGAAAGCCTCCAACCTTATCATCCTTCTCAACAAGGAGCACCTTGAAGCCCTTCTGAGCGACGAGGTCAGCTGCAGCCATTCCAGACACACCAGCGCCAATGACTAGAACGGTTGGCTCAATCTGGGTGACAGCTTCCTCCTGAGCCTCAAGCAGTTTCGCTCGTGCAACAGACATTCTCACAAGGTCATTTGCTTTGGAGGTCGCTTCATCCTTTGCACCCTGATGCACCCATGAACAATGTTCTCTAATGTTCGCGAGCTCGAACAGGTATTTGTTGAGGCCGGCCTCTTGAATAGTGGCTCGGAACAGAGGCTCATGCGTTCGAGGTGTGCAAGAGGCGACTACCAAACGGTTGAGGTCATGTTCCTTTATGGCATCCTTGATGACATCTTGAGCGTCTGATGAACATGAGTAGAGAAGATTCTTAGCATAGACTACACCGGGCAGTGTACTTGCATACTCTGTGACCTCTGCAACATCAACTGTCCCAGCGATGTTGATGCCGCACGAACATATGATTACACCAATTCGGGGCTCAGCAGCAATGAGTTCCAAGTCTGTTTCAGCAAGAGCCTCACTCTCTGATGCCTCTGGCAGAACGATGTCCATGGCGGCCATTGCAGCTGCTGCGCTCCCCTGGGCCACGGAATCGGGGATGTCCTTGGGAAAATTACAGGCTCCACACATGTGCACACCAGGAACCCCTGTCTGGACAGAGTCAATCCCATCACCCTTGCCCTCAATGAATCCGTATTGGTCTACCGTTATTCCGAACTTCTCCATCAGTTCGGAGTTCTTGTTTGGTACCATAGCAGGGCAGAGAACGACAAGGTCGTAGCTATCCTTCAGGACCTCATGACCTTTTGCGTCACTGTGTCGTACAATCAGGTTCTGGGTTTCAGGTTCCTCAGTGACATAGCTAGGCAGTCCTTTGACATAGTTGATCCCGTATTCTGTTTCTCCTCTCACCACGAACTCTTCGAACCCCTTCCCGAATGCTCGAATGTCATTGTAGAGGATGTCAATATGGACCTCAGGAGTATGCTCTTTGGTGATGATCGCTTCTTTGGTAGCATAGGTGCAGCAGATTCTCGAACAATATGCACAGTGGTTTACATCTCGGCTCCCTACACATTGAACAAACGCAATTCGATGAGGCTCTTTCCCATCCGATGGTCGCATCACAATACCTTTCGTTGGACCACTGGCTGAAACCATTCTTTCATATTCCAGTGCCGTTACAACATTCGGAAATCGTCCATACCCGTACTCTGGAACTGATGCCGCGTCAAGCAAGTCATATCCAGTTGCAATGATTACCGATCCGGCATTGATATTGACAACCTCATCGGGAATCTCAAAGTCGATAGCCTCCGCCTTGCAGGTCTTGACACAAGTCATGCACTCAATGCAGTTTTCAATGTCAATGGTAGCGATGTTTGGTACAGCCTGTGGGAATGGAATATAGGCTGCCTTCCGCATCTTCAATCCCATGTCATACTCGTTTCTCACTTCGATAGGACAGACACGCTCGCAGTCACCACACCCAGTGCACTTTTCGAGGTTCACCCTTCTTGTGTGCTTCAGAACCTTGACCGTGAAGTCACCAGGGCCTCCTGAAACATCAGTAACTTCAGAATAAGCTAGTAGCTCTATATTGCGATGACGAGAACAATCGACCATCCATGGACCCTGAATGCACATTGAACAGTCAAGCGTGGGAAACGTCTTGTCCAGTTGGGACATATGACCTCCTATTGAGGGATTCTTCTCAACCATGTAGACTTGGACACCCATGTCAGCAAGGTCAAGTGCAGCACGCATTCCTGCAATACCTGCGCCTATGATGACAACTGGCTTTGTAGCAGACTCGGCCATTCGTTAGTCCACTCCGACGTAACAATGCGCATCGGTTGAATAGCATGATAAAATGTTTGTTATCGGACAAAGAATTCTCAATCTCAAGGACTGGAAGGTCAGACTAATCGGGCAGTCCTATGATTTGTGGACTCTTCGGAATCAGAGCCCTTTCAATTCTGATGGCGCGCACTGGACACTGGAACTCGCAGGAGGTACAATCAATACACTTCTTGGGATTGACAAGCTCAGCTTTCTTTATGCTCTCACTGAAGCCCCAGACACCCCTTGGACACACATTCAAGCACTCTCTGCATCCTGAACAGGCTTTGTAATCATAGATTATCATTGCTTCTCACCTCAGAAGATACCCATAGGGAAGTAGAACCCCAGAACAAAGAGAACAATCAATGTTCCAATGCCTGCGATTATGTCACGAATCATCTGGTCCTCTCCTAGCTGAGGTGTAGAACCACCCCAATTGAAGCCCACAAACAAGGACAGGCCCAACACCGTAATTCCACTTGTGTCCAGCCAAGCCCATTGGGAAATCACCGTCAAGTGTGTGTTTGAAAGGAAGGCCATGAACAGTAGAGCAGTCTTCGATATGATTAATGCGAGCACCCCAATAATCGCACCCCTCACATAACCGGAAGAGGTTGGCATCTTTGGATCAATAATTGCCATAGCGGTGCCCAGAATCCATACTCCAATGAGTAACAGTAAAAGGTTCGTTATCCAATAGCTGGACCAAGACAGGAAGACTCCACCCAGTAGACCGAGTATCCAGAAAATGGGCGTCATCATCAGAAACATTGTAGTTTCAAAGGTGAGATGAGCAAGGTTGCACTCCATTCGCTTGTGGAAACCGAACTTGACAATGCTCTGTTCCAGCGACTTCTTGTTTTCATTTTCGATGAACTCAGCAACATCCGCAATTTCTACGGGTCCAAAGACAGCATGCCAGCCGTTGTCGGATAAAACAAGCTTTGAAACTGAGCTTGCCGCTAGTTGAGGGAGGATGAGATTTCTATGAGAAACAATACTCTCTAGTTTTGTTGAGCTGATTGCTGATAGTACGGAGTCAGTGTTCACATGACTGCCTCTGCTTCCGCACCACACATTAATTCCATGACCATCAACAACGAGGAGATGACATCTCAAGTTCTGCTTCTCAATCTCCTCAGTCACTCTGAACACAGTCATATAATAGTCAGTCGTGACAAGCACTGGTGCATCTTGGTCCGCTCCATTGAATGAGAACAAACCTTGGGCAGACCTGAGAGCCAACGCGGGCCACATCAATTGTGAGCCCAGCAGACATGCGTAGTACTTCCAGCCCTTTCTCATATTCATGCCTCCGCCACAAACAGCTCATAAAGGCCGCCCATTAGATTCACTCTATACTTGGGATTCAAACCAACAGATTTCATAGCAGCAGGAATGTTGTGATGAGGATGTGACTCAACATCACTCAATCGCGAAACCAATCTGAAGCTTAATCTCCGAACCAGTCCAAAGAAAGCCCCTATGATTCTTCTCTCTGGAATTCCCTCTCCACCAACAACCACTTGACCCCCAGGAACAACAACCCTTGCTGCTTCTGCAAGGAAAGCCTTCAGTTGGCTTGGTTCCAATTCACTAACCATTAGTGTGCTCACCACTGCATCAAAGGCTTTGTCATCAAACTCAAGCGAGGTGGCATCTCCATGTCTGAAATCAATACGTCTTGTAAGGTTATGTGTTTTGAGACGCTCTTCAGCAACCTCAAGCATCTCCTTGTTGCTGTCTACTCCGATTCCCCGAATACCTCGCCTTCCAGCTTCTATGAGTAGTTTCCCTGTGCCACAGCCCACATCTAGCAGGGTGCCTTTTCTAGGCAGGAGATGTTCAATGATATAATTGCGGAGAGCTAGGTCCTGTCTGAATGTGAGGAGGGATATCCATCTATCATACTGAGGCACGGCTCTGTCCTCTGACAGCTTCATCAGTATGGTAGCCATGATGGATACTCCACATGTGCCTAGGAAGACTCGACTATATCAGGATGTTGCAATTCTGGTCGATCTTTAACCCTTGACAATCATCGGTGCGACGAAGGTCCACAGTCCTACCCCAAGCAATAGAAGGTAGTCGAAATCTCCCAGACTAATGTCCAATATTCTCATGCTTGATAGAATGATGTATAGCATAGATGTCACAAACGAAATGACGAGTTGGGGTCGAAGCGTAACCTTCTGCTCCCGAATCTCGAAGTGCCAAAACAGTATAATGGCTGCTATTAGAACCATCACCACACTAACGACTTGAAAAGTGACATCCAATGTGGCAAATGGGGCCAGCAGCCCCTCCATAGTGGTCATGAGTGCAATTATGTAGATCGGCGTCAGTTTGCCGAGCCTGTGGATATAGCTATCTTCTGCATTGATATTTGTCAATCCTATTTCCTCCTGGCCAGACCCGCTATGGTCTGAACAAGTCTATCCCCTCTGCAGGCAAGAAGAGACTGCACTTGGTTGGCAATTAGGATATCGAAAGAGGCTAAAATCGGCTGCTGCCTTTGTTCTCGGGAGCCTCACATGCATTGATTGGCGCCAAACCATTTTCGAGTTTCCGACTTAACTATTTCAAATAGGTGACCTCATATATTGCGGGGATAACGTCCGACTCGGGAGACGCAGATGAAGTGCAGGCGGTTATACACGCGGGCATATCTTACACGGATGAAGTCAAGAGACTGCGTGGACAGGACTCATGACCTTAGTAAGATTGAGATTGTTCTGCCTCAACGAATCAAGAGCTAGTCTGGATACTGTCTTAGAATAGCTGATTATTCTGAAGCTATAGCATCCTTTGGTTCTTCAGTCGTAAGACCCAGCTTCTTCCAATTCGGCTCACTTTTTCTCTGCATATATTGTAAATGAGTTGTAAGACCAAACTCCTCAGGTTCATGTCCAAATGCAAGAGCTAGCAGCTCAGTCACGTGCATCACATCGAAGTGAAACTCCTTCTCGAAATACTTCTGAATCTCTACTTGACCTAGATCCAATTGGAGTTGACAGAAGGGACAAGGTGTGACGATTATATCAGCTCCACCAGAATCTATGATGCTCTCAAACTTCTGAAGTGTAAAATCAAGAGATACCTTGATATCTGCAGTTCTTACAGCTCCCCCAGCTCCGCAACAGATGAGCTCATCCTTGTAAGGGACATATTCTGCTCCAGAGGCTTCACATAATTCTCTAAAGATATGTGGTCGCTCTGAATCGTCCTTCATCTTTATCAGCTTGGGTCGCATCCAGTGACAACCGGGGTGTAACGCCATGCGAACACCATCGAAAGGACGCGTGACTCGTTTCTTGACTTTCTCAATTCCTGCATAGTCGTATAGGGCATCCACGTAGTGTGTGACCTCTATGGTGCCCTTAAACTCCCGACCAATCTCAGCCAGATTCTCATTAACAGATTTCCGCAGCTCTTCGTCATGCTTTAGTTCATGATTGGAGTCCCAGAGACTGGCAAAGCACCCGTTGCATCCCGTTGTAATCGGATAACCCCCAGCTTCAGCGATAGTGAGATTCCTAGCCGCCACTGTGGCCCATGTCACTCTGTCAAATGACCCGAAGACTCCTGGTGCAGGGCAGCAACTTGCTCCTTCCATATCAAGAAGCTCCATTCCCAGGTCCTCGAAGACAAGTTTTGTGGCCTTCTCAACGCTGGGATAACGATGTGGAATGACGCAACCGAGGAAATGGTAGAATTTAGGTTTCTTCGTCATGCCCATCACTCCTTCTTCTGCTGCTTCTTCTCCAGTTCCTTTGCCTTCTTCTTCTCTTCTTCTGCCTTCATGAATTCCTCATAGGCTACAAGCTTGTCAAAGCCGCTTTTGCTGGTGAGTTTACGAATCTCTTCAACAGCCCATGGATTTCCACTGGCATTGGGAGGAACTGGCTCGAGTCCAACCTTTTCGCGGAGTTTCTGCCATGACTCCTTATCTAGGGGAACTGCATGACCAGCCTCGATGACCTTTGCAGCTACCTTCTGATGTGATTCAAGCATGTGGCCTTCAGCAACTGCAATATTTCTAATCGCCTTGATGACATCTGTGGGTTTCACGTCCTGGGGACATCTATCAGTGCAGGTGTAGCATGTAGTACAATACCACAGCTCCGGACTGGAGATCACATCTTCCTTTAGCCCAAGCAGTGCCTTTCTGATGATGCCACGAACCAAATAGTTTGTACGAGTTCCTGCAGGACAGCTGCCGCTGCATGTACCACACTGATAGCAGCTTTGAATATTCGGACCGCCTATTCTCTTGATCATGTCAACAAACTCTGTGTCGATCTCATCAATCACATAGACTTCCGGTTGGTCTGCACTAGTCATGGTAATGCACCGACTACCCGCGGTGCTTGGATTATAGCCTTAAATCCATTGTCAAAAGGACGTTTCGCGAGAAGCAAAGACTCATTCCCTTTTGCGTCCACCATGACCCATGCTCTGTCCAAAGCATGAGCGTGAAGGCAGAATCGCATCAAGGTCCATTGGACACTGTTCAATGTGTTTGGATACCGATGACGGTGCTATTCAGGCTGCTAAGGCCAAACACAAACAGCTTAGATTCGATCAAAACTTGGTTCCCGTGATACCTGAAAGTGGGAATATAGTATGTCCCGACTGCGGAAACCATTGCAGGCTCAATGAAGGGGAGATTGGATACTGCAACCTCCGTGTCGTAGAGCAGGGAGTGGTCACTCATCGATTTCAAGGAAAGGCAATAGTTTCGTGGTACTTTGATCCGCTTCCTACCAATTGCGTGGCTGATTGGGTATGTCCTGTCACAAAGGGTGATCCAACTTTCACCTACGCCAGACAGCTCAACAATCTTGCAGTATTCTATGGGTCATGCAATTCCGATTGCCTATTCTGCCAGAATGACAGTTTCAGGGGGATGATGGCGAAGGGAGAACCACTAATGACGCCAAGAGAGTTGGCGGCGGTAGCAAACGACAGAACTGCCTGCGTTTGCTATTTCGGTGGCGACCCAGCGTGCAATCCAGTTCATTCCTTGGAAACCTCAAGGATACTCTATGAGGAACGTCAGACCAGGGTATGCTATGAAACCAATGGAAACATGTCACGCAAGTGGCTTGTTCGGACTGCAGACCTAGTCATGAACTCTGGCGGAACGTTCAAGTTTGATCTCAAGGCAGTATCTCCTCGATTGTACACTTCGCTCACCAGCATGACCAACACAGCTGTTCTCAACAACTTCAGGGTCCTGGCAAAGAAGGGATTGAAACGTGATGGAGAGTTTCTCGTTGCAAGCATTCTACTTATACCAGGATATGTGGGGTTAAGTGAGGTAAAGAGGCTGTGCGAATTCATAGTGGAATGCGATTCGACAATCCCAACAGCCCTTCTTGGATTTCATCCCCATCATGCCATGTCTGATTTGCCTCGCACAAGCAGGGCCCATGCAATGGCTGCAGAGGCGGCGGCGAGAGAAGCTGGTCTGACAAATGTGAGAATAGGAAACATGGGCCTACTCTCGACAAAGGAATACCCATATGACTAATGCATTCCAAGAAATCTAGACCCAAAACCAATCCTTATATCGCCAAATATTCGGCGTCCTAACGGAATCCAAGATCACGAAGGTAGCCTTCATGGAGAACAGCTTTTTGGGCGAAAAAATCGAGTCCGAGGACATCGACCCACAATTCACAGAGAAAATCATTGACGCGGGTGCTGATAGAATTCGGACGTGTATTCAATGTGGAACATGTTCCAGTGTTTGCCCGAGTGGTCGTAGAACAGCCTTCAGAACACGTGAGCTGATGAGAAAAGCGGTTCTTGGTCTCAAAGATGAGGTTCTAGCCAGCCCAGATCTTTGGCTCTGTGCGACTTGTTATACATGCCTTGAGAGATGCCCCAGAGAAATCAAGGTGACGGATGCAATAATCATTATGAGGAACATGGCTGTTGACGAGGGGTATATGCTTCCTCAACACAGAAAAGCTTCGCAGAAGCTCATCTCGACTGGCCATGCTGTTCCGATTGATGAGGAGAATCGTGAGATGCGAAAAGACCTTGGTCTGGAAGAATTGCCACCCACTACACATTCAAGGAAGAAGGCTCTGAAAGATGTTCAGAAGATAATGAAGAGGACCGGGTTTAAGAAGCTCGTTGATAGGCAGACCAAGGAGGAGGCATGACATGACAGAAACGGAGAATCAGAAGTACTCGCTCTTCCTTGGTTGCGTCATGCCTAATCGATTCCCCAATCTGGAGAAGAGCATCAGAGTCGTGCTCCCCCTGCTTGGTGTAGAACTCGAGGATCTGGATGGGGCTAGTTGCTGTCCTGCACCTGGTGTGATTCGATCATTCGATGAGCCAACATGGCTGGCCCTCGCGGCTCGGAACCTAGCCCTGGCAGAGATGGCAGGAAACGACATTATCACAGGATGCAACGGCTGCTATGGGACGTTTAAGGAGGCTCTGTCGGAGGTTCACGATCATCCTGAGAGGCTGAAAGAGGTGCAGAATGTCTTTGATGACATGAATATCACATTCAAGGCAGAGGTCGATGCAAAGCACGTCATAGAAGTCATCTACAATATCGGTGCAGACCGAATCAAGGAGCTTGTTACGCGTCCACTAGAAGGCATCAGGGTCGCAGTTCACTACGGGTGTCACCTCCTTAAGCCAAGCAAGAACAGACCCTGGAAGAAGACGCAAAACCACACATTTCTCGATGAATTAGTCGAGGCGACAGGTGCAGAGAGTGTAAGATACAAGGACAAATCTCTCTGCTGTGGCGCTGGAGGAGGCATGAGGGGAGGCAATGTGGCAATCAGTGTGGATATCGCCAAAGAGAAGCTAGACAACATGTTGGCGGCTGGAGTTGACTGTGTTCTCAATGTCTGTTCATTTTGTCATCTCCAGTTTGAGCTAGCCCAGCCTCAGCTGAACAAGGAGATTGGAGAGGAGAGATATCAGATACCCGTGATATACTACACACAGCTCCTCGGTCTGGCCCTTGGTCTGGACCCAGACGAATTAGGTCTTGACAAGCATGTTGTTAGTACTCAGCCACTATTGAGCAAGATATTTGGATGACAGCCGGGAATTGCTTATTTCAGAACCACTTCTTTGCAGCATAGTAGACGATAAGAGCCATCACGCCACTAGTTATCAGGAATAGCACCAGAAATGTGATAATTCGAGGATCAACGGGAGGGGGTGGAGTTGTGGTCGATGTTGTGTTGGGTGATGTTGTTGGCGTTGGCTGTCCGCCAGCAGTGAATGTGGCATCAGATCTATCCGATACATGATAAATTCCGTCAGTAGCTGAAACTTGAACCAAGTATGTGCTTAGAACAGGACAATAACTGCAGTCCCACATTAGCCATGTCCTATTCAGATTGGAAGCAATTGACTGAAATGTCACACCTGAGTTCGAGGAAAGAAATACCTCAAAGGTTAGCGTTTCATCTTGATTCTTGTCCCATGCATTCCAAGTGATGTTATTCATGCCAATCCAGGTTTCACCGCCATTTGGAGTGAGAACTGTCACCATAGGGATGAAGAAATTCCCAATGTAGACATTCTCGACAATTTCACTATGTACTGACCCGTTGACTAGCCAGACGGTGGAGTTTATTGTGCAGGTTGCATTATTACCGAGTCCGCGCGTGTCTATTGCAACGGAATTCGTTGTTGAGCTGTTTGATATTACAGACGGGATTGCAGGTGCAATCACCTCGATTCCTACATGATCAACTGAGTCTACAGGAGTCCAAGTCGCATTGAGAGTGACATGATCTCCTCCGATTCTATCACCTGAGTTCACAAAGGCTATGCTCCAGTTAGTACGAGACCAAAATGTCAAATTCAAGACAACATCTTCCGCCGACGGATGTGTATATTCATTCACATGCCTCTCAGGAATTGCATCAGGCAGGCCTTGCATCCGCAGAAACAATGGCGAAACTAATAGAACCAATAGGAGCAGAAACATTGTTTCCACCATTATGATTCTCGTCGTGATTCTTCGCTTCTGTTGATTCTTTCTTGATCTCATTCGGGCGCTTCTGGAAATGGCTGTTCCCTCCAAATGCTGAATGCCTCGTACCACAGTACCACACACGCTGATGCTAGCAGAAGAATTAGAGTTATAGAATACCAGTTGCTAAACAGATACAACATTGTCAGTAGAGCTGCAGTCAGTGAAGTGTAGAAAGTAGCATAGAATAGATAGCGAGGCACCATCGTTCTTCCTCGACCAATGAAAAGTCGAAGAAACCCAACACGTACATCACGCGTTACCTCGTACTCACCATGAGCGTTTTTCTCGACAAGCCCAAACTGACGCAGCTTCTCGAGATGGTGAAGTGAAAGAGAGGGGCTAGAGAGTTCTGTTCCTCGTTGGACTTCTCGCGCTGTCAAAGGTGAAGGATGGCGCAAGAGGTACCAGTAGACCTGCAGGGTCTTGCCTTTGATTTGTTCAGCCAATTCTTCCTCAGTTGGCTCGTTATCAGGCAATGCCCACAGCTCCTTTTGGTAATCGATAGAATACAAATGCACGCTTTAAACTCTGACCCTTTGTTCATCCGATATATAGTCCGCCAAGGTAAGGCTCATATAGCTCGGCAGTTCGCCCATGCCCAAGGCAGTCGAGATACTGTTTCAGTCAACCCTCTAAAAACTGACAGGAAGGCATCAGGAGAATATAGTGGTGTCAGCCGTTCGAAAACCAATAACACCAAAACCCGCAAGAGAAAGGGAGAAAGTCTTGGTGATACTAGAGGAACAGTGCAAGCAGTGTGGCCTCTGCGTCGAGTTTTGTCCAAAAAACGTTCTCTGCTTTGACATGACCAAGTACAATCGGAAGGGCTACCATCCAGTGACTGCATGCGACATTGATGCATGTGTGAACTGCGAGTTTTGCGAACGGATATGCCCAGACATGGCGATTTTCTTGGCAAAGAAGGATGAGGCACGGAAGGCCTACGACGCAGGAGCAATGGAGGAGAACACTGCAATTCCTGAGTTCGATCGGGAGTCCAAGGAGGGGAACTAGATGCCTGAGAGAGTCATGTTCACCATGGGAGACATCGCGTGTGCAGAAGGAGCGCTAAGTGCCGGCTGCAGATATTTTGGGGGATACCCCATAACGCCAGCCACTGAGATTGCAGAGTGGATGTCAATCAGAATGCCAGAGGTGGGTGGAGCTTATGTCCAATACGAGGATGAGATTGCATCAATTACAAGTGTGATTGGAGCATCTTGGACAGGCACGAAATCTATGACTGCAACGTCAGGACCTGGTGCAAGTCTCATGATGGAGGCCATCGGCTTGGCAGTCATGACTGAAACTCCACTCGTACTGGTCAACATCATGAGGGGTGGTCCAAGTACCGGACAGCCCACCAGGGGTCAGCAGGGTGACGTGATGCAACCAAAATGGGGAAGTCATGGAGACTACCAAATCATCGCCCTCACACCAGCATCTGTTCAAGAGATGTTCGACCAGACAGTTCAAGCCTTCAACCTCTCTGAGAGATACAGAACACCAGTGTTTGTCTTAGCTGATGAAACCGTAGGTCATATGAGAGAACGTCTTGTCATACCTGATGAGAAAGACCTCAAACTCGAATACAGGAAACTGGCATCGGGACCACCTGAGGACTACCTTCCATTCAAGCCAGATGAAGATCTGGTACCACCCATGGCACTGCTTGGGTCGAAATATCAATTCTATGCGACAGGTCTAACACATGATGAGCGCGGATATCCGAGTGACAAAGAGAAGGTCCAGATCGAATTGATTACTCGGCTCAATGACAAGATCATCAATAACGCTGACAAGATAATTGATGTCGAAGAGTTCATGCTTGATGACGCCAAGATTGGAGTCATTGCCTATGGTACGCCATCTAGAAGTGCAAAGAAGGCTATTAGGGAGGCGAGAGAACAAGGCATCAAGGCAGGGATGCTACGGCTCAAAACTGTGTGGCCGTTTCCAGAGAAACAGGTAGCGGAACTTGCTTCTCAAGTTGACCATATCATTGTTGCTGAACAGAATCTTGGTCAAATGTATCACATGGTCAGGGCCGAGGCTGCCCCGACTCCGGTTCACCTGATGGCAAAACCTGCTGGCATGCCACAAATTCCAGGTGAGATTCTCGCTAAGATAAGGGAATTGAAAGCCCTCTGATGGTTCATAATCTAAATGCTTAAAATGCACTCAAAATTGGCTGGAGCATGTTCGTTCTATTGACGGGGGCTTTTGGTAATATTGGCGAAAGCACATTAATCGCGCTTCTTGAGAGACATCATCATGTTCGGTGCTTCGATCTTCAGACGAAAAGGAATGAGAAGAAGCAGAGGCAACTTCAACGCATAGGCGATTTTGAAACCATATGGGGGGATATCCTAGACTCGAAAATCGTGACTGATGCTATAGAGGACATAGAGTGCATCATTCATCTGGCTGCTATCATCCCGCCCATGAGTGACCAGAACCCGGATCTTGCATTTCGCGTGAACGTCGATGGAACGAGAAACATCATCAATGCAGCTGAAGGAAGCCCAAAAAAGCCTAAGCTCATCATTGCAAGTTCAGTGTCAATATTCGGGCCAACAATGCATCTTCAGCCTCCCCGTAGAGCATCTGACCCAGTTAATCCGACTGACACCTATACTCAGACGAAGATGAAATGTGAAGCCATGATTCGAGAGAGCACGATTCCGTGGACGATTCTGAGACTTACTGCAGTCCCACCACTTGATGTGAATAGCGACATATCTGTGATGTTTGAGATGCCTCTTGACCAACGGATAGAGTTCGTTCATACTCGAGATGTTGGTGTTGCTTTTGCGAATGCAGTAACAGCCGAAACCCAAGGGAAGACTCTGCTAATCGGAGGAGGCAAGGATAGCCAAATGCTTCAGATTGAGTTCATTAGGAGAATACTGGTTGCTTCCGGACTTGATCTGCCCCCTAAGGAGGCTTTTAGAACTCCGTCTAAGCCAGAAGAGTACTTCTACACAGACTGGTTGGACACGGAAGAATCGCAGAAATTGCTTCAATATCAGAGCAGAACATTTGACGAATACGTCGAAGAAATCAAGAGATCCTTGGGATTCAAGAGGTATCTTGCTACGCTATTCAAGGGGCAGGCTATGAAGAAGATCGTTGCGTCGTCTCCATACCTCATCAAGAAGGAGGATTAAATCCTAGTATCAGAAAAGCCAATCATGGACGCTTCGAGCAATCAGTTCAAAGGCCCGATTGACATTCTTGTCAAGTGCGACCGAGCTTTCTATGTAATTCATGCCAAGCCTTGTAGCTGTATTCTGGCCTTCTTCCGCAGATACCACTCGGTCATCGATCAAATCCGTCTTGTTGCCGACTAACAGCGCTTGGTATTCTTCCACATTCTTATCAACTTCATGCTTCCAATCGGAAATCGCGGTCAATGATTCCCAAGAAGTCACATCATACATGAAAATGACTCCCTGCGTTCCTCCGTAGTAGTTGGCACGAACTCGCTCCAGAAAGTCCTGGGATCCAAGATCCCATATCTGAAGGTTCACCGTGTTGTTGTCAATGCGCATCTTCTTGTACGCAAATCCAGTTCCCAGTGTCGGCGAATAATGCTCGCGAAAGACTCCCGTGGAGTAGCGGATGATGAGACTGGTCTTACCAACTGATGGAGCTCCAACAGTAACCACCTTGAAGAGATAAGTCGGACTCATTATGAGACTTCCCTCGGGTTAATGGTATTCTTTGAACAGATTTTCAGTTAATAATTGTCCTGACATATCCAGATTCTATTCTTGAGGCATTGCTTGATTCCTTATCGAAATATCCCTCTTGGAAGGGCGATGCCTAATTGTCTTGATAGAATAAGCAGAGTGAGCTTCGCGGCGTTGCCAAGATTCCCATATTCGACTAGGAAACGCTCAAGGCTCTCTGTCTTTTGCCATCCTACCCAGAAATCCGGAGGAATATCAGCCAGAGGTATTCCAACTGCAGCGCAAATTCGAGAGATACGCTCAGGACCATAAATCACCTGTCCCCTAGTTACGAGAATATAGACCATTTCTTCCACAGCCTCAACTTTCGTGGGCTGCAATGATCCAGTCTTTATCACCTTGACCTGAGACCACCGATCCGCGCTGAGCTGCTCAAGCCAAAAGGTGAACTCCTCAAATCCTCTGAGATCATATGAAGCATAACGGTCGAGGATGCGATGATAGAATGTCTGGGTTAAGCCAGCGATGAATCCGTCCAGCCGCTCTCTATCCAATTCTCCAACAAACTGGGCTAGCATCTTCATCCATTCGCCATATAGAAGCATGAGCCTTTGATGGGTCAGACCTTCCAATATTTTGAAGTCAAAGTCAACCGTCCAGCGGCCATCCATAAATCGGAGCTGGCCTAGAGTTTCGGGAGTGTCACTCCGGTTCATTACGTTTCTTAGCGCTTCTGTTGCCTGTCTCTGATAATGCTCCTCAGCTACACGAAGCGCAGACTCTAAGGCTTCCTTAACCAACAGAATACGCCTCTTCTCTGGGGACAGAGCCTCGATGACATCGTTCTCAAGCAAGTAGTCCATCACTCGAAGAATCTCACGCTCATCATAAGCCCCTCCTAACTCAGCCAGGGTTTCTCGAACAGTTCGCCGACCATCCATGAGCCCAGCCAGTCTTGGAATGACACCAATCATCTCTGGGTGCAGATTACGCAGGTCTGCCGTTTCCTTAGAGGTCGACTGTACGTACCTTAGGAATGAGGTGCGTGACGTCACGAAGTCATTGAAACTAAGTGTGTTGCGAAATCTAATGACACGATGTGCCCATAGTGTCGAGGTTTCAACAATCATCTCTTCTTCAGTTATTCCACTTACCTCGCGAATCTCCCTCACGTTTCTCGAGCCATCAATGAAAGGAGTGATTACGCTGTCAACAAGTTCAATTGCATCAGGCTTTATTGTGAAATATGGCACCCAATTATCTGAGAGTTCTTCGAAGGAGAGCTTCTTCATTACACTCTCTCCGAAGGACTCCAGGTAGGCATCAACAAATGATGTACCTAGCTCTACTGACTTGCATGCTGGAAGCCATTCAAGTTCGAACTCCGCCAGGAGGGAGTCCAACACCTCTATGGTGTCATGTATGAGACGATGCACGCCAACGGAGATGAGATTGGTCTGTACGCCACTTATCACTGTGAAAATTCTTGTCCCATAGTCAATCTGGAACTGCGGTGCAGTCTGCTCAAAGACCTCCTTTGAGAACATGTCGATGGCTGCGAAGAAGCTTGATGCCATTACAGGATCCATTCCAAATGCACGCGGATCGAGCTGCATATAGAATCGAGGGCTACCACTCTTGTCCGTGATGAGAATGGCCTCGATGGAATGACCTGTAATTTCGGCCCACCTCGCCTCAGATTCTAACATTGAATGAATATTAGCATTCTTCGGGGAGCCTAGAGGGCATCCTCATCAACAACTGTTATATCAGGATGGTACCGAAACCGCAATTGTGGCCTCCTCATGACCGAGTCAGAGTCAATTCTTCGACATCCAATGGCAAAATACATCAGAGAAGACAGGCAGCCGTGGATTTACTGCTCAGGTTGCTCTATCGGTGTAGTAACCCAAATGATAGCCAGAGCAATTGAGAATCTGGGGATTGATTTCTCAAAAGTGGTTGTCATTTCAGGTATTGGTTGTACAGGTAGAACATCTGGTTATTTCAAGACTGGTACCTATCATACAACTCATGGTAGAGCAATTGCTTTTGCGGAGGGCGTTAAGATTGCTAATCCGGAGTTGGAGGTTATTGTTGTTAGCGGAGATGGCGATATCGCTGCAATCGGGGGAAATCACCTCATCCATGCATGTAGACGGAATATTGACATGACAGTCGTCTGCGTGAACAATGAAAATTACGGGATGACAGGGGGTCAATTCGGACCAACAACTGAACATGGGAAGTATTCACAAACTAGTCCAAGACCTACAGGCAATCCCGAACATCCATTCAATCTAGTGCAGCTTGCTGCTTCATCTGGTGCGACTTTTGTAGCGAGATGGACTGCAGTGCAGGCAAGACGAGCAACGAAATCCATTGAGAGGGCGATAGAGAAGGATGGCTTTTCCTTCGTCGAAATTGTTGGGGCATGCCCTACTGAATACGGAAGGATGAACAGACTCGGAGATGGTGTTGAGATGCATCAACACCTTCTGAAAGTCGCAGAGATTCAGAATGGTCTGCCGCCTCATGAGGCAGAGTTCTCATATGACACAAGGATTGTGTGCGGAGAGTTTGTCGATATCGAAAAGCCCGAGTATACTGCTGTCTTGAAGCAGATGAATGAGAAGTTCAGGAATAAAGGGTGATCTCATTGAGCAGGTACGAGATCAGAATTGGTGGGTTTGGCGGACAAGGAGTAGTCACTATGGCTGTGGTGATGGGAGAAACTGCATCCCTATATGACAAGATGTTCGTTGTCCAGACTCAGTCATACGGCCCTGAGGCGCGTGGGGGAGCCAGTAAGAGTGAACTTGTCATCGGTGATGAAGAGATTGACTACCCCAAGGTCCAGGAACCAGATGTGTTCATTGCCATGAGCAGGGCAGCCTATCTAGAGTACATCGACGGTCTCAAGGATGATGGAATTCTCATAATCGATGAAGACCTCGTGACAATTGAGAGGGACCTTCCAGAGGGAGTGACTCTCTACAAGATACCAGCCACCAGGATTGCCGATGAAGAGGTTGGAACAAAACAGGCCACAAATGTTGTAATGATTGGAGCGTTCACAGCTATAACGGGAAGACTCTCGGTCAAGGGTCTGAAGAAGAGGATAAAAGAGCGATGGCCACGATTTGCGGACACGAACCTCAAGGCCCTTGATCTGGGAATGAAAGCAGGAAAGGCTGCACTGGCTGCCAAACAGTAGCTCAGATGAATATTCCCAAGAAAAGTCCGAGATAATAGGGCAGAAGTTCTACTGCCATAGTACAACTATGCTTCCGCATCTTTCAAAGCAATAATTGCTGCACCAAGAGCTCCTGTGAGTTGAGGGATCTCCGGCATCCAGAGTTCCGTCTTCAAGACTTCTGAAAGATAGTATCGGAAGGCAGGATTCAATGCAACGCCCCCAGTCACACCTATGGGAGTGACAGTTCCTACCCTCTTAGAGAGCGACCCTATCTTTGAGGCCATTGACTGATGTATCCCTGCGGCTATATCAGCCGGAGAATCGCCAGACCCGATGCGACCAATTACCTCGCTCTCAGCAAATACTGTACATGTACTGCTGATTGTACATGGTGACTTGGACTCGAGAGCCAAAGGCCCCAATTCATCAATTGATACTTCTAACACACGTGCCATCACTTCAAGGAATCTGCCTGTACCAGCGCTGCATTTGTCATTCAGTTCAAAGTCTTCAGGTCGGCCATTGGACCCGATTCGAATCACCTTGGAGTCTTGGCCACCCACATCGATAAGGAGCCGAATGTCAGGATTCAGTGCATTCACACCTACACTATGACATGTGATCTCTGTCACGGTCTTATGAGCCATATCGACTATGTTTCTACCGTATCCAGTACCTATGATGCGACAGTCATCTTTGGTCTTTCCAGATGCTGTGAATAGATTTCCCAAGACCTGGGCAACTGCAGATGCAGCTGAGGCTCCGGTGCCTTGAAGATGGCTTGCAAGGATGGCTCCATCACTATCTACCATGACCCCTTTAGTTGTTGTTGACCCAACATCAAGTCCGATTCCAAATGCTTTCTTTGTCACAGTTTTAACTTCCTAGACGAACATCTCAAGAAGGGCATCAACACGAGTCTGAATTTGAGCCTCATTGAAGAGCCGGCTGTCAACCATGTCGCCCTCAATCACAACGCCAGGTACACCGGTTCTTTCTGTTACAATCTCCTTTGACACGAGCTGACCCAGTGAATAACGCTTGCAGGACCGGACTGAGAACATGACAAATCCATCGAGGTCGAAGTCCTTTATCAGCTGGACCATCTTGTCGACTTTGGCATCCAGATTCTTGTTGAGGTAGACATTCGAATAGATGTCAACGATGCCATCGAGAAGTGAGCTTGTGTCAGTCCCCTCAACAGCCCCACACCAAGCATGAGTGTAAGTATCAGCAGGAAACACGACACCTCGAGCAGCCAGCTTATTGAAGAACTTGAGAATGAACCATGGAGGGATGTTGTCCCACAATAGCCTGACCTTCTCCTCTCGTATTGCACCCACACCCTGTTTGACACGGTCTTCGACTTCAGCTAGCAAGACCTCGTAGAATTCAGTGCAATGCTCCATACCGCGACTGGAAACGACCGGAGCCATTGTCAGAAAGCGGTCAGCACAATTTAGCGGACTGGGCTTATTCTGACAGGCATTGAGTGATTGCGTCCAGAGTTTTATTGCCCTACTCGAGAGTTCTGACACTTCACGGAACCTGTCCTCTTCCAATGTCGTGTTGAACGTCTTTGCCAAGAAATCAATAAGTCGTAACAGACCCTGTTTGACATATGCTCGATGGTGAGGCTTTTGCTCTTCTTCCAGAGGTGGCGTGTCAAGAAGAAACGCAGGAGCGCCGGTCTGTTCTGAATTTGCATCATACCATTTCAAAATGGTACCACAGATGTTGTTGCACCCAAGAAGAGCCTGTGGCTTTGGCAATGCACCCATGGCTACATCATCAGGCCTATCTGTAGATCCAATGCTCGATCGAGCATAGGAGCACAATTCCTGCGAGTATCCCAAGTCCTCTGCAAATCCACATACTTCCGGTCCTATTTTTGTTGCACCAATAATAGCTCCAGCCTGCTCGGGATAGGTTGGAAACACATTCATGGCAACGGGGATCTCAACTGGAAATCCAGATGACACCCATGCCAAATTTCCCTCTTCTGATGCCGCCATAGCTTCCATTCCGTGACGAAAGGCTATCTGCTGCAGGAGAGCTTGGGTTTCTAGTTTCCTATAGGGTTTCTCGTCGTCACTCATTCTTTTCACTCCTTCAATTGGCATCAATAGTTTCTAGAAAGGTCTGAATCCTGCCTTCAATTCGGGCACGGTCAGAGAGTTCAGAGTCAAGAGGAAGTTTCACTGTTGGCACACCGACTTCTTCTGCAGCCTTTTCCAAGGACGGGGATTCAAACTCATCCGGATCACAGAAAGACTGCTCACATACTATCAGTCCCTGGATTGATAGCTTCGTAAGTACATCTTTGAGGAAGGCGACACGTTTCGGCAAGCCTTCTTGAGTTGGCTCACCATGAGCCCCAAGAATTGATCGTGCTGATTCTTTGAAGGGTTCGCCCTCGATATTCACTGGAGGCGTGAAGACTGTCTTGAATCCCAGGGAAAACATATCGAGCACAAGTGTTGTATCAGTGAATCCGGGAACATTCTCGATAAGTCCAGCAAATGTTCTCGGTTCTATCATTCCACCAATCACAACGATTCTTGGACTAGATGTATCGATATCCACCTTAAAGCCTGATAGATTTTGGTTTAGCAAGGATTCGCGAAGTTGTTCTACCTTGTCCCTTTGATTATCCTTCTCGAAACTCTCCATAGCCTCCTCCCACTCTCTTTTCATTCGTTCTGAAACCTCTTGTGTAGGAGCTGTGAGAAACTCTCCAACGAAATGAGAAAGCTCATTGTATGAAAGAAAAGATGGATAGAGGAGCCGGGTACAATACATCAACTGCAAAACATCTCTTATCTCATGAAGAAGCAGTGCTGCGGTCTTGAAATTAGATTCTGAAAAATCATTGCCGGATAAGATGGCTAGGTTGTCGGAGAAAGCCTTGATTTCCATAGCTAGGAAGTCAACACTTGATTCGCCTGCATCACCGACCGGATATGTTAGACGAAACACCTTGTCTTCAGGAAATCGCTTCTGCCAGACATCACCGACATTCTGGAGTGCATCACATGTGTTTCCTGGGAAGAGTATGCCAGCCAGTTGCGGAAGGCTGCCATTGACCCGTTGACTGAACAGGTTTCTCGTCAAGGAGCAAGCAAAAGTCTGCAGACTTGCTTCATACGCCCCGACCACTGCTGGGTTGGTACGGACAAGAGAGGGCTTGAGTCTGTGAGCTATGATCAGCTCATGTGGAGGGTGTGGATATATGTAGCCGAGAACTTGCTCACCAGCATCAACAAGCGCCTTCAAGACCTGATTAGATTGCTCGATGACTGTAGGATAGCTCACCTAGACACCTCATCTTTCGGTCGTTGATAATATCAACAATAACGAACAACCCCCCCTCTGCTTTCTTATTTCTTGTGCTACAACTCAACCTAGAACGAATTTTGATGAAGGAGAGCAAGTCCATGGCTCAGACAGTGCATCAAAGGTGAGCAGAAGATTATATCAAGCACCGTTTTCGTAAGATTTCGTCATACTACCTGCAAAATCTCGGTCATTTTGCGGCTGATAAGTGATGAGAGAGAACGGAGTGAACAGATCTATGGAAGAAATGATTTGGCATAAGCATAGATGGCCCGAAACTGTCAAGAAGTCATTAGACTATCCTGATGAGCCACTCTTTGCCATATTGGATAATATTGCTGCTGAGCATCCTGAAGCGCCATCCACATTATTCGAGGGGACAGCGCATTCGTTTGCTGAAGTAAAAGACCACGCTGACCGGATAGCTAATTTCCTCTCAAGTAGAGGTATTGGGAAGGGCGATAAAGTGGCTATCTTCATGCCCAATGTGCCCCAGTATCCGACTGTGTTCTTTGGAATTCTGAAGGCTGGAGCAACCGCTGTGACCTGTAATCCCCAGTACAAGACAAAGGAACTGAACTTCCAACTGAAGGACTCAGGGGCAAAGGGTGTGTTTGTCTTTGACCATCCAGTCTTCACGCCCACTGCATATGGGGCAATCAAAGGCACCAAAGTTGAAACTGTTGTGATCTGCAATATCAAGAGTTTCTTACCGAAAGTGAAGGCGGTTCTAGGTGGTCTCCTAGGGAAGATCCCGAAAGGTGACTCATACGAGGAGGGAACTGTCTTCTATGATGACATTATTGAGCAATTTGAAGCGAAGGCACCGGACGTGAACATCAACCCAAAGGAGGACCTCGCGTTGATTCTCTACACCGGGGGAACAACGGGTACACCAAAGGGTGCTATGCTCACTCACAGAAACTTGTACAGCAATGTCATGCAGGTTGAGGAGTGGACTCAGTTGGAACCTGAAGGAGGAGGACCACCTGAGAAGCTTAAGCCTGGCGAAGAAGTGTTCGTGGGAGCGCTCCCCTGGTACCATAGCTATGGGTTGACACTGACCATGATAACCTCCTATTATATGGGAAGCTCACTAGTCTGTATTGCAGACCCAAGAGCCGGAAAGCCACCTATGAGCGATCTTCTCAAAGATATTCAGAAATACAAGGGCTCAATCCTTCACTGTGTGCCTGCACTCTATGCAGGTATGGTGAACAACCCGGATGTAGGAAAATATGACCTGACCAGTCTCAAGGCCTGTGGATCAGGCGCAGCACCATTACCTCCGGAGCTCGCGAGAGTCTTTGAGGGCGCAACTGGAGCTACGCTCTTTGAGGGGTATGGTCTGACTGAAACATCCCCAATGACTCATGCTAATCCTTCGCTGAAGTCATTGCGCAAGTTTGGCTCAATTGGAGTCCCCATCCCTGATACATATGCCACAATTCTCGACATTGAAACCGGAAAGAAGGAACTTGAGCAGGGAGAGACTGGTGAAATAGCCATCAGTGGCCCGCAAGTCATGAAAGGATATTGGAATAAACCTGAGGAAACTGCGGCGGTGATGAGAGAAGTCAACGGAAAGCGTTACTTCCTCACTGGTGACATTGGACACATCGATGAAGATGGGTTCTTCGTCGTTTCCGACAGGAAAAAGGACATGATCAATGTTGGTGGCTTGAAGGCGTATCCGAGAGAGATTGAGGACATCTTCTTTGAGCATCCAAAGGTGCAGATGGCAGCTGTCATTGGTCTACCAAGAGAGGAAGACCCGAGCAATGAATACGTCAAGGCATATATTATCCTGAAAGAGGGAGTGACTGCCACTGAAGACGAGTTCATCGCATGGGCCAAGGAGAATATGGCGGGTTACAAACGACCCAGGGAAGTTGAATTTGTTAAAGAGCTTCCAATGACGGCAGTTGGAAAAGTTCTTCGTCGAGAGCTTCGTGATGCAGAACTCGCCAAGATGAAGAAGTAGAACATCAATAGGGGGATTTTCCCCCTCTTTCCTATTTTTCCCGAAGAAATATGAGTAGGCAATGCAATAGCGAGCAGATAGTCTGTAATATTGAGTTAGGAGTAGATGAGTGATGAAAGAACTGTATTGGCAGGATGGCCCGAGGTGGCCGGATCATGCCCGGAAGAAGATGGAATATCCCAAGGAGGTCCTATATGCCATGCTTGATAGAGCAGCTGAGAAGAGTGGGAACCTTCCCTATACATGGTTTATGGGACAGACGAGGACGTACGCAGAGGTGAAGGACCACGCGGACAGGATTGCCAACTTCCTTTCCAACAAAGGCATCAAACCGGGAGATAGAGTTGCCATATTCCTACCTAATGTACCTCATTTCCCTCCGGTCTTCTTTGGTGCACTAAAGAGTGGTGCTAAGGTGGTCACATGTAACCCCTTGTATAAAGCGCCTGAGCTTAATTATCAGCTCACTGATACCGGTGCAACAGTTGTCTTTGTCCTTGACCACCCGACGTTTACACCGACCTGCTATGAAGCCATCAAGGGAACTGATGTTGACACAGTGGTAGTCTGTAGCTTGAAGTCATTCCTTCCAAAGGTAACAGGGTTTCTTGGTGGACTATTGGGAAAAATTCCAAAGAGTGCGTATTATGAAGATGATAAGACAACATTCTATGACGACATAATCGCTGAGTATGAACCAAAGTCACCTCAGGCTGCTATGGATCCCAATGACACTGCAATACTCATCTATACAGGTGGAACAACAGGCACTCCTAAGGGTGCAGAGCTGACACACACAAACCTAGTTTCAAACGTGCTTCAGATAAGTGAATGGACTTACCTCTTGGAAGAAGACGTAGATCAACCCGGTGGCGTCAGATATGGCGAGGAGGTATTCGTTGGAGCCGTACCATGGTATCATAGCTATGGCCTTACATTGACTCTCCTGATGTCAACCTGGCATGCTGGACAGCTTGTCTGCGTTCCAGACCCGAGAGCTGGTAAGCCGCCGTTATCTGATCTGCTCAAAGACCTTCAATCAAGCAAGGGAACCGTGCTCAATTGCGTCCCTGCGTTGTATGCAGGAATTGCCAATCATCCAGACGTATCGAAGTACGACATAAGTTCGGTGAATATCTGTAGCTCTGGGGCTGCTCCACTGCCTCCAGAATTGGCAAAGAAGTTTGAAGCAGTGACTGGAGCGATGATCTTCGAAGGTTATGGCCTCACAGAGACCTCTCCTGTCACGCATAGTAACCCAACCAATAGAAAGAATCGCAAGTTTGGCTCAATTGGACTTCCGATACCAGACACAATATGCAAGATATTGGACATTGAAACCGGGAATAAGGAGATGCCTATTGGCGAGGTCGGAGAGATAGCCATCCATGGCCCCCAAGTAATGAAGGGTTACTACGGGAAACCCGAAGAAACCGATAACGTGATGCGCAACATCAATGGCAAGCGTTTCTTCCTGACTGGAGACGTAGGGCACATGGATGAAGAGGGATACACCTTCATCAGCGACAGAAAGAAGCAGATGATCAATGTTGGAGGTCTGAAAGCATACCCGAGAGAGATAGAGGACATCCTGTTCACACATCCAAAGGTGCAATTGGCTGCCGCAGTTGGGATTCCAAGAGATGATGATCCAAGCAATGAGTTTGTGAAGGCGTACATTGTGCTAAAAGAAGGAGAATCTGCTACAGAGAAGGAGTTCATCGATTGGGCAAGGGAGAAGATGGCGGGGTACAAGAGACCCAAGGAGGTTGATATTGTTGACTCGCTACCCCTTAGCAATGTAGGGAAAGTCTTGCGTCGAGTACTGAGAGAAGAGGAAATCAAGAAACGCAGCGGTAAATAATCGAGATGATGTCTTTGAACTGGAAGAGAATCGGAGCTTGGTGTGGAATCCTTGCAGGAATTCAGTTCGTCATCATCACATTCATTCTGATGGTGTTCTATCCCGAAGGATACTCATTCATGGAAATACCATTCAGCGCTTTAGGGCTCCTAGTCACACGCGGCTATCCGACACCCATGAACTGGTTTATGTTTGCCACAGCTACGACCTTGGCAGGCGCACTCTCAATGCCATTCTGGCTAACGATTAGAACGCTTTTCACCAAAACAGCGCCGTTGAACGCATTGACTGGTGTAGGAACGATTCTAGGCTTGGTTGCAGGCCCATTACTGGCGGGCATAGGCTTTTTTGCTGCTGATGTTTTTCCAGCACAGCATGGCTTCTCAACAATCTACTTCTTTCTGCTCTTTTCCTCAGCAATCATCATCTTCTCAATAGCTATTCTTCTCAACAAAGACTATGAGAATGTCTATGCGCTCATTGGAATAGTCGTTGCAATCATCTGCTACACACATGTGCTCGTTCCTGGATTTGGCAATGCAGCAATGCAGAAAATCGCAGTCTATTCGCTTGTGCTCTATTCAGTGTTTCAGGGCTATAAGATGCTCAAGGTATTCTAGCTGTAATAGTCATCTCTGAATCTCGCCAGGGAGGATATAGGCGTAGTATCGTCTGAGTATTTTTGTGCGAATAAAACGATGCAATCTTCGCATTCGAAGGTAGAGATTCCAAGTTGATGCATCATCCTTGTAGTAGTCTTCTACCTCTTCATAGTTAATGGGAGCAATGCCGAGAGCGCCGGCTTCCGAAGATAGGAAATCATTTGCAACTTCTATGAGTACTGGTACAAGCTGCGGTTTCTGCTCCTTGAAGAAGTTTGCAACAAGGTCGATAGTCACCTTTCGAAAGTCGTAGTATCTGTTGACAATGTCATCAAGGTAGAACTTCTTGAGGATATATCGAACCCCAGGCGGTGTTGGGCGGAGGAAAAGCTCCACGTCCAGTTGTTCAATCCCATTCTCTCTGAAGAGGGGCGTACTAGTGTCGAGATAGATCAAGTCGACTCCTTCCTGTATTCCCCGCAAGATGTCAGCAGGATCTTTTACTGCCCAGTTGGAAACCTGACCATCAATTGCCACCTCGACGACTGGTTTTTGTCGTTCATTGAACTCCCAAACCTTAAGGAGCTGACGTAGAATAGTCTTGACTAAAGCCCTAATCTCCTCCTCAGAAGCAGTCTGGATTATCTTGTCACCAATTGACTCTGCAGGCAGCTTCCGCTGCCAGAGATATAGCACCAACCTGTTGTCTTCGGTCGATACGGAAGTTGCACCGAATTCAGGCAACTCGATTCCAATCTCCTTCAATCGCTCATGGTATCTGAAGTAGACGTCTGAGTACTGCTCAATCTGCTCATGACTATTAAACAGCGGCATTCGCTTGAATGCAATGTCTGATTGGGACTCATGATGAATCTCAAAGACCGTGCTAATCTCTCCATAACCAAGGACTCCAGCTGATATAGGGGACTCCTCAGGCTTAGTTGGATCCAGCTTTTCCTCAAAATCCTTCAAAAGATCAAGATCAATCTCTATTGTCATCTCCTTCATCCTCCTACATAGCTAGGTTCCTAGCCAACTCTAGATAGTCGGGACGCTCCTTTGCATATGCATAGGCGTTGTCCATTGCATCAACGATGTACTCCACTTCCTCATTCCCTATTATTAGGGGTGGGAGAAGCTGAAGGACTGAGCGGTCGTTGTCAGCATAGACAGCAAATATACCACAATTGTAGCCTGCGATACTCATCAATGGACCATACCCTATGTCACTCATCCTGAGTCCCATGAAGAGACCCTTTCTCCTAATCTCAACAAGAATCTCAGAGTATCGCTCCTTGACAGTTTCTAGACCAGAAACCAAGCTATCGCTCACTCGATTGACATTGTCAAGGAATTTGGCCTCTGATGTGATATCAAGCACTTTGGCTGCCACAGGACAGCCTACCTCGGCCCCTCCAAAGGTCGAAATATGGATGAAAGGATGTTCGTTCATGAATGGATCAAAATCCTCTCTATAGCAGGTGGCAGTTATTGGGTACATCCCTCCAGCCAGTCCTTTTCCAATCGCAAAGATATCTGGAACAACATCATAGTGTTCAAAACCCCACAACTTGCCGGTCCGACCGAGACCTGTCTGGATCTCATCCAGAATCAGCAACACATCCTTCTCATCGCAAATCTCCCGAATCCTCTTGTAGAAGTCGTCTGGCGGAAGTGGCATCCCGAGAGTAGCGGGAATGGTTTCAAACAGGACAGCAGCTGTCTCGTCGTCTATAGCTTTAGCGACAGCATCTGCATCGCCAAATGGAACATCTACGAATCCAGGAGCCAGAGGCTCAAATGGTGCCTTGAAATGTGCATCTCCCGCTGCAAGAGCTAGTCCCGTATGCCCGTGATATGCAGACGTCGCATAGATGATTTTGTGCTTCTTGGAATGTCCTCTAGCCAGCTTTATCGCGAAGTCAATCGCCTCGCCACCACCCACACCAAAGACCGTCCTAGTAATCTCTTGTGGAGTGTGTTCAGCGAGCTTCTTTCCCAGCATTGCACGCTGTTCACTCATTAGATGGTGATTCCCAATATCCAGTTCCTCTAAAGCCGCTCTCATGACCTTGAGAACCTCAGGGTGACGATGCCCTAGATTGAAAACCCCACCGTTGCAATGACAGTTGATGATCTTCTTCGTGCCATCTACGTCCCACATCCAAGGCCCTTCCCTTTTACCAAGAATGAAATTCAGGTCTACCATGCCATAGAAGTCAGCCTTACCTGATGACACGTGTGCTGCAAAGTCTTTGATTATCTGCTCCTTTGGAGTTCCACCTGTATACACCATTTGTATCACTCTAACAAATGGTGCCCAATGTGACGGCCACGTATTTTTCTTTCTGTCAATTGAAGCAGAGGCTATACTCTCTCAAAGGTAGCTTGGACTGTGGCACCGCAATAGCTACATCTAGCCTCAAGTGGCCCTGTCCACTCCAGAGTGCTCTGCGCCAGAGCCGCATTGCAGTTTGGACACTTCTTTGGCACACGGACAGTTGTGAGGTCACTTCCATCTGCTCTTGTACGACCGTGGTGTTCATCAGGAATGGCAAAGGGAGGTGCACTCATCGTAAACGACCTTCTCCGACGGTAGTACTGCTGAGCTCCAGGACCTCTGCCGCGTCTTGCCGCAAATATGCATGGAAAGATGATGAATATGAAAGGCACAGTGAACAGTAGGATCATCCAATTAGCAGAAAGAAATGACCCAAATCTTGCTCCAAGTACATGCCCTTCATCATAGACACCAATGTCGTAGAAGCCAGACGTGTCACCGTAGACAGAGTTCTCCTCGAGCCGGATATAGACTGTCGCATCTGATGATAGATCAAACTCTATTGATGGAAAATTGCCCGTGGTCAGACCATTCTCCGCAATGATGTCAGTGAAAGAACTGTCAGTGGCCACATCAATTCTGACCTGGAGCCCCCAGAAGGCTTCCGAAGTAACAATGACTGTCCATCGACCTGCAGTCAGACTAGCAACATAAGTCACCGACTCTTCACTCCAAAGATGTTCCATTGTTCGAGGGGCATTTGGTTCAAGATTTGTTTGCGCTGTGACAGGCCTGACAACTACTAAGGCCAGTAGTGCACAGGTGAACAGAAGGACTGGTAATCTTCGCAATT